>JAJQJO010000235.1 GCA_021323495.1 Cellvibrio sp.
GGGTAGGTCACTGGGAATGGATTCGCTCCAATCACCGCTGTCGGCACTAAAGCCGTCTCCCTCACCGTACACATCGCTATCGCCAAAGGATTCACTTTCACTAAAGCTTTCGCTCTCGCCAAAACTGTCTGTGCCCTCGGTATAGCTACTGGTTTCGCTGTAATTTTCAGCAGCCGTGGAAAAGTTTTCGCTCGCGGTAAAGTCGGTACCGTGGTCAGTGCCGGATTCGGCGGCGATTTCCAATTGGCGGGTGTAATCCGCTTTATCCAGCTCGCTGCCTTCATATTCGTTGGTGGAGCCAGGTGAGTCGAAGGCTTCTTCCACTTCCAGCATGGGGTTGGATTCGAGCGCTTCCTGGATCTCTTGTTGCAGGTCGAGGGTCGACAATTGCAATAGACGAATGGCCTGTTGCAACTGGGGAGTCATGGTCAATTGTTGACCGAGTTTGAGCTGGAGAGATTGCTTCATTGTGTGAGCGACAAACCCTTATAACGCAGGATGGAGAACATCAGTTAGGTGGAGTTTAGTCAGGGTTTGTCGCGCAAGCAATAACCTTAAGCAAGCTTTATGCCTAATGGACAAAGATTGTTACTTGTCAAGTTGTTTGTGTGTGCCCTAAAGGTAATGCTGACGGGCGGTTGGTAACACTGTCTGCGGCTGTCTGCCATGTGTTCAGAGGCGGAAGTGCTCACCCAGATAAACTTCGCGCACTTTGTTATTGCTAAGCACAGTTTCGGCATTGCCCTCGGCGATGATGTGGCCTTCACTGACGATATAGGCGGTCTCACAGATATCCAGCGTTTCACGCACATTGTGGTCAGTAATCAGCACACCAATACCGCGGTCCTTGAGATGACGGACTATTTCCTTGATATCGTTGACCGAAATCGGATCAACCCCGGCAAAAGGTTCGTCGAGCAGGATAAATTTGGGATCGGTAGCCAGGGCACGTGCAATTTCTACCCGACGACGTTCACCGCCTGAAAGCGCCATGCCCAGGCTATCGCGGATGTGGGTGATATGGAATTCGCTTAACAACGACTCAAGTTTTTCCTGGCGCTGCTGCCGGTCGAAATCCTTGCGTGTCTCCAGAATCGCCATAATATTATCGGCGACGCTTAGCTTGCGGAATATCGAGGCTTCCTGCGGCAAATAACCGATACCGGCGCGGGCGCGGCCATGGATAGGCAATTGGGTAATATCCCGGTCATCGATCAATACGTTGCCGTTATCTGCTGGAACAAGGCCGGCGATCATATAGAAACAGGTTGTTTTGCCCGCACCATTAGGGCCGAGCAAGCCAACAATGTGGCCGCTTTCTACGGTGATCGAGACGTCAATGACAACTTTACGTTTTTTGTAACTTTTGGCGAGATGGCGCGCGTGCAAACTGGACATAGGATTTTACTGTGCGGCCTTGGTAGATGAAGATTGTGCTGCGCTTGAGGCGGGCGTCGCGGTTGGGGTGGTGTTGACCTCGACTTTACCCGCTTTAGGGGGAATCACAATTTCGATTCGCTGGCCATTGCCCGGAGTACCGTTTTTGCCGGCCGCTTTCATTACTTCTTTAAGCAGGTCGTAATCAATGTGCGGGCCGCTCATGACAGCCCCGTTCTGCTCGACTGATGCATCTTCGATTAACACCAGACGTTCATTGTTGGGGGTATAAGTGATCTGTTTGGCAGCGGCGGTAACTACGCCCTGATCTTTTTCTGGCTGTTGCTGGAAGCGTGCCGGGTTGCCAGTGGCAATCATTTTTTCAACGCTGCTATCAGGATTGGTGTGGATCACAATCGAGTCGGCCGAAATCATCAGCGACCCCTGTTCAATTTTTACCGAGCCTGTATAGGTGGCGACACCATTTTTCTGATCCACCATCAAATTGTCGGCCGAACCGCGGATGGTTTCATTTTTATCGCTGGGTAAGGCCAGGGAGGCGGTGCTATAGCTAATGAAAAATGCCGCGATAACAAGCGCGAACGGGGGTATGGTAAAACGAAATTTAGCGAGGATCATAAACAGCCTTAACCTGGGACTTTAACTGAAGCCGACTCTGCGCCAGGTCGGCATCCATACCTATCGCATCTATCTGGCCTTTAGCGCTGCGCATCTTAACAGCTTTGTTGGTTTCCGCGAATTGTTCGCGCGCGCGGACTCGTAGCTCGCTGGTGGTGATCTGGATTAACCCCTGGGTCGGGGTTAGCTGTTGGATCACTACGTTGTTCAATAGGCGGATCAATTGGCCATTCGCCTCACTGCGTCCGGTTTCGGCGGTGACTAGCCAGGGCGCTGCCGGGTCGGCGTCATAAAAACCCATATCCGGACTTTCTATCAGGGTGTAATCACCTTCTGAAGGGCCATCCGGATGCACTTGGTAGTGGGTGACCTGGGGAGTAGTTAATTGGTAATGAAGCTTGCCCTGCATATCGAACTCGCGGGTTTCCACCTGTTTCATATAAAACTGGGGAAAGCCACTGGAGTCGTATTCATAGCCCACTACATCGACTTTCTGGCGCAGTGAAAAGGCAAAAAAACAGATAACCAGGGTGAACGCCAGTATCCAAGGAACCGGTATGTATTGATGGATATTGTTGGCGCGCTGCAGAAGATTCATCGTCTAGCCTTTACCGTTGATGGCCAGGTAGGTCGCCAGGGTAGCCTCAAACGTGCCTTGTGCCTGCATTATCAAATCGCAAGCGGCGCGTACGGCGCCCTCGCCACCACGTTCGCGGCTCTGCCAGTGTGAGCGTGCGGCTACGCTGAAATGAGCATTGGCGACGGTAAAGGCCAAGCCGACGCGGGTCATTATCCCCAAGTCTGGCCAATCGTCGCCCATAAAGGCAATTTCATCCAGGGCAAACGGGTATTCTTGCAAGATCTCCTGCAGTGCCTCCCATTTGTCTTCGCGGCCTTGTACCAGAATGGCGATACCTAAATCGCTCGCTCGCCTGGCCACCAGATTGCTGGTGCGGCCAGTGATAATGCCCACTTTTACGCCGGTTTTTTGCAGGGCTTTGATTCCCTGCCCATCGAGTGTGCTAAAGGATTTAAATTCATCACCCTGGTTGCCAAAGTAAAGGCGGCCATCGGTAAGTACACCATCCACGTCCAGCAACAGAAGTTTGATGCGGGTGGCGCGTTCGCGCAATTCAGGGTTCATGTGAGGGGCGGGATTCATTCAGTGATTCCGTTTGCGGTTGACCAGTACAGATTGTATCGGGCAAATAGAAATAGATAGAAGGTTAATTAGATAATACCTGCACGCAGCAAGTCATTGATTTTTACGACACCCACCAGCTCTTTTTGTTCGTTGGTAATCAGCAATACGTTAATTTTTGCTTGCTCCATCAATGCCAGCGCCTCAGCGGCCAAGGTGTTATCACGTAGCATTTTCGGTTGGGTATTCATCAGCTCACCCACTGTGGCGATGCGGATATCCACACCTTTGTCGATACTCCGGCGCAGGTCGCCATCGGTAAAAATCCCGAGCAAATCGCCCATCGGGTTCATTACTGTTGTCATCCCGAAGCCTTTTTCGGACATCACCATCAGCGCATCAAGCATGGGCGTGTCAGGGGTTACCCGAGGGATATCCTCACCACTGTGCATGACATCGGTGACGCGCAATAAAAGTTTGCGTCCGAGTGCGCCACCGGGGTGGGAGAAGGCAAAATCTTCAGCGGTAAAACCGCGTGCTTCGAGCAGCGCAATTGCCAATGCGTCACCCATTACCAACGTGGCGGTAGTGCTGGAGGTAGGGGCGAGATCAAGCGGGCAGGCTTCGGATATGACACTGATGTCGAGGTTAACCTCGGCTACTTCACCCAATGTGGACTGCGGATTGGCAGTCATACTGATAATTTTGATTCCGGCGCGCTTTAGCAGCGGCAGCAGGGTGACGATTTCGCTGGAAGTTCCTGAATAGGATATAGCGAGCAAAATATCATTTTTGGTAATCATGCCCAGGTCGCCGTGGCTGGCTTCACCCGGATGAACAAAAAACGCGGGGGTACCGGTGCTGGCGAGGGTCGCAGCAATTTTTTTGCCGATGTGGCCAGATTTTCCCATGCCAGTAACAATTACACGGCCAGTGCAATTGAGGATAAGTTCACATGCAGCAGTGAATTGGTCATTGATACGTGCAGTCAATGCTGTAACGGCTTCGGCCTCCAGTCGAATGGTGCGCAAGGCGGAGCTGACATAGTCAAAAGCGGCCATAAAAAACTTCCAGGATAGCAATTTGCGCCAGGGCTGGCGGTATATAGATCCGGCATTATAGCGACCAAGCTTGGCAAGGTGAGGATGTTTCTGTTTTTTTCCCGCAAGTGAGTTATCGGTGCCCGGATCTAAATGGTATAGTGCGCGCCGCAAACCTGCTCACCGCGCTTCCGGTTAAATAAACCGCCACACCTATAAGCACTCATAAAGAATGGCACCATAAGGAATTAGCGCTGTCTGAGTTTCGGTCCCCTTAATCCAGGTAGCAAGCCGCAGATATAAGGCCATCACTGACTTAATGACCACACATCAATTAATGGAAGGTTCTACGATGAAATATTTACTCACCAAGGTCTCTGGTGTTGTTTTTGGTATAGCGGTGCTGATCAGCACCAATGTTATGGCTCAAGCTCCGGCAACAGCTGCTACCCAGTCGCCGCAAACGATTGTGGAGTCTGTTGCACAAGAATTATTCGGTTTGGTTAAAGCCAAAAATACGGCCCAGACAGCGGATGATGTTTATTTCAAACAAGTTGAAGGCGTGCTTAATGACGTTGTGAATTTCCCCTTTATTGCTGCCTCTGTCATGGGGAAGGACACTTACGCCAAAGCGACGCCCGCCCAGCGCGAGCAATTTCAGAAAGTCTTTAAGGACGGTATGGTCAAATCGCTTGGTAAAGGCATTTTAGGTTACGCCGATAGTAAAGTTACCTTGGCTGGTGTAATTACTGATCCCAAAAATGCCAAGCGCGTAGTGGTAAAGCAGGAGCTGGGCGCCGAGGGTACAATCCACAAGCTCGATTACACTATGGTGCAAGGCAAAAGCGGCGATTGGAAACTGATCAACGTGATTCTAAATGGTGTGAATCTGGGCCAATCATTTAGCGGTCAATTCAAAGCCGGCTTGAAAAAATACAATGGCGATGTGGATAAAGTCATCGCCAATTGGCTGATGGATGCTTAAATATTTCCATTCCTGCTGATCCAAATTCAAACCCCCGGCCAGGTGTCGGGGGTTTTGCATTATGGGGCAGGGCTAAGTATCAGGGTTTGTGGGTGCGATACCGGCGACATTCCGGTAAACTTCGCGCCTTATTTATTATTGCAATTCAGATCATTATTCCGAGAACACTATGCAAGCTCAACAAATTAAAGCGCTGATCGAAAGCCAAATTCCCGATTGCGACGTGAAATCCGTAGAAGTTATGGGCGACCATATCGGATTGGTTGTCGTAAGCCCTGCATTTGCAGGTCTGACGCCGGTTAAAAAGCAGCAATTAGTGCTGTCTACCCTGAGCGCCCAATTTGCTGATCGCAGTATCCATGCGGTGGATTACATCAAGTCTTTTACCCCTGAGCAGTGGCAGCAGCAACAGCAGCAGTAATACCTATTTCCTTCGGCGCCCGGCTGGGCCGTGTACTATTTCCTTTTTGTTTTCAGGGTTGTGATGGATAAGTTTTTGATTACGAGCGGCGGGCCGCTCACCGGTGAATTGCGTATTTCCGGATCCAAGAATGCGGGTTTGCCACTTCTGGCTGCCGCTATCCTGGCCGATGGCAAAGTACATCTGAGCAATGTTCCCCATTTGAAAGATATAACCACCATGGTGCAGTTGTTGCGCACCCTTGGCCTGACTATCGAGATCCAGGGCGAGCACGTGGTGATTGTTGATCCCAATACTATTAATTCCTATACCGCCTCCTATGAGCTGGTTAAGACCATGCGCGCTTCCATCCTGGTGCTTGGTCCATTGCTCGCGCGTTACGGCGAAGCGAACGTATCCTTCCCTGGTGGATGTGCAATAGGCTCTCGCCCGGTGGACATCCACTTGCGCGGCCTGGAGGCCATGGGTGCAACAATTGAAATCGATGGTGGTTACATCCGTGCCCGCTCTAATGGCCGGCTTAAAGGCTGCCATTTCCTGATGGATATGGTTACCGTTGGCGGTACCGAAAACTTGCTGATGGCCGCAGTATTGGCTGAAGGTAAAACCGTACTTGAAAACGCCGCGCGCGAACCCGAAATTGTCGATCTTGCTAATATGCTGGTAGCGATGGGCGCAAAAATCGAAGGTATAGGAACCTC
>JAJQJO010000236.1 GCA_021323495.1 Cellvibrio sp.
TATTTCATATAGACCTCTATTGTTATTGTTGATATACCTGGATTTTAGTTACGTTTTACTGACATTTTTTGATGGAAAAACTGTTGTTATTATGTGAAAAACTGGCGGGAGAAAAGCCCGCCAGATCAGGAAAAAATATTATTCTGCGCAGGCCGGAGCCTTGGCATTTTTTTCGATACGCACGTTGTAAATAGAAATATCCAGGCTGCCCGCAGTACTTAACACAAAGGGGGCCAGCACCATATCCATTTTCACGCGCTTTTTCGCCAGACATTCCAGTGCGACACTCACGCTGGCCCATTCACCGACATTAACTGCGTTCAACTGCCCGGTTATCGGAAGCGCACCCACGCAATCGCTCCCGCAATACATGCCAAGCTCCACTTCTGCACCGGGTTTTGTATTTACTTTGACATCAAATATCAATGCACCTTTGCTCCCGGCGTAAGCGCTGAAATCAGTGCGGGTTGTTGACCCCAATGAAACCGTTGCTTTGGCGGAGCCATTAAATTGCAGGCGGCGTGAATCTTCCTGGACCTGTTTATCTTCGGAGGAAACAACCACTGCACCCAATTCACCGCGGCTAGTGGTCACGGGTAGCATATTGTTGACATGGTCAAACAATACCAACGTCCAGGGGTTCATCACACGCTGATTGAAAATCGGCGCCACGTCAGGTGTATTGGCCGCAGCAAGTTGCGCAGCAGTTTCGTCGAGCAGGCCGGTTTCAATGTTGTCGCTATAGGTGAGGCCAAAATCGTAGGCGAATTGCGGCTTATAATTCTTGTCACCCACATTCAATGGTGATTGCGCAGGCGATGCCGGCCAAGAGAAAGGCAACTTACCTTTTACATCAAAATTGACTGAACCATCGGCTTTGGCGAGTACTACATCAGCAATGCCAACACCTTCGGAACCAGGTAACCACACCACCGCAAAAGCATCAGAAGCATTGATAAAATTGTTTGCCCAAAGCGGGCGGCCGGTAATGAACAATGAAACCACTTTAATGCCATCTGCTTTTAATTTTTTCAGCAGTGCAAGATTGTTTTCATTTTTATAAATCAGGCTGCCAACATCGCCTTGCATTTCAGCGTAAGGGTCTTCACCAAATACCACAAAGGCGACATCGGGCTTGGTTTGGTAATTGCCGTCAACACTCAATTCAACCAGGCCACCTGCAGTTTTTGCGGCATCGGCAATACCTTGATAAATCGAGGTGCCGCCAGGGAAATCCGCGTTGGTATTGCCCGTGCCTTGCCAGGTGATACTCCAACCGCCGGATTGTTTACCGATATTGTCCGCGCCATCGCCCGCCACCAGGATTTTGCTGCTGGCTTTTACCGGCAAAGTTTTTGAATTATTTTTTAGCAGCACAAGGGATTCACGTACTGCTTGACGTGCGACCGCGCGATGCTCCGGTGAGCCAATTATTTCGCGCTTACCTGCCAACTCACGCGTTGATGGTGCACCCTTTTCAAATAAACCCGCGCGCAATTTCACCCGCAGGATCCGCGCCACAGCATCATCCAAACGCGCCAGTGAAATCTCCCCGCTTTTTACTTGCGCAAGGGTGTTGTGATACAACTCCTTCCAGCTCGCCTCCGGTGCCATAAAAATATCCAGACCGGCGTTGATCGCTTGTGGACAGCTCACCGGCGTACAACCAGAGACAAATGCATGGCCATTCCAATCGCCTACGACCAAACCATCAAAACCCATTTGATTTTTTAATTGGTCGGTCAGCAAATATTTATTGCCATGCATTTTTACATCTTGCCAACTGCTGAATGAAGCCATTACGGTTTGTGCACCGGCAGCCAGGGCGGTTTCATAACCAGCGTTGTGAATTTTCACCAATTCTTCTTCACTCATTGCTGCGTCACCGCGGTCTTGCCCGCCCTCGGTACCACCATCGGCAAGGAAATGTTTTGCGGTGGCGATAACATGTCGCTCACTTAACAAATCGGTACCGGCAATACCTTGCAGACCTTCCACCATTTTTCCGCCATAGGATTTGACCACCGCGGGATCTTCAGAATAGGACTCATAAGTGCGCCCCCAACGGTCATCGCGCACAACAGCAAGGGTCGGGGCAAAGCTCCAGTCGATACCTGTCACCGCAATTTCTGCTGCCGTGGCTGCGCCGATCTGGCGAATCAATTCCGGATTGCGGGTTGCACCTAACCCGATGTTATGTGGGAACAAGGTCGCGCCGATAATATTATTGTGGCCATGTACCGCATCAGTACCCCACATCACCGGCACCGGCACGCGGCCAGCTTCGGTGCTCATGGATGCGTTATAAAATGCGTCTGCCAAAGCAATCCACTCTTCCACTTTGGCATGTTTGTTTTCACCAGGAAAAGAACCACCGCCATTTAAAATGGATCCCAACGAATATTCGGTGACGTCGGCAGGAGTTACCAGGCGCAGTTCAGGCTGGATTAACTGCCCCACTTTTTGCTCGAGGCTTAATTTGCCTAACAGCTCGGTAATTTTTGCTTCGATGGCCGGATCTTTTTCTACCACACTTTGTACACTGGGCCAGAGCGATTTTTCAGTCGCAACTGCCGATTTACTGGTTTCAATAGTAGTGATTTTCTCGTTAGATTTGTTATCACAGCCACCCAATGTGGCCCCGACCACGAAGCAGCAGATCACCAAACCGCAGGCTGCCAAAGCACCCGGCTTATACAAATTAGGCATGAATTACCTCGCCAGAAAAGAATGTAGTTGTACATATTGTTGTTGTTTGAGTCAGGATCAGTGGTTGATAAAAAATACAAACATGAAGGCTGATGTAAAAAAGCCCCCGCTTTCTACTGAGATGAAGAACGCGGAGGCTAAGCAAGGAGAATTAACAAGAATAGCCAGGGTTGGCATTTACTTACCTAGCCATACTTGCTAACACCCACGGGGACCTGACATCACCCAAGGGTTATCTGCTAATGCGAAACAATCTACACCAGCAAAATTCTTATGCGGCTCAACCACGGGCACAGCGCAAGAATTTGTGGAGTTATAGTGGCATTGAATTCATTGGGGTGTCGTCCCACTTTTACTGGCAACCTAACATGGGGCGCGTCACTTTTGTATACGCTATAGCTAGCATCGCGTTCGGTTAAAAACACCCAAACATCTAATCGAACGCCTATCAAACGCGCTGCATCACAGCACCGCCAATAGTGCAGTCAATTACTTATTCCAGCTTGTACCACAACCCAGTTTTAGATTGGTTCAAAGTGGGACAATGCATGCATTTTATCATTGTAAGAGTCCGCCCAAAGGATATAGCGCATCACTTAAAAAAAACGGCGCAAATGCGCCGCTTATACTAACGAAAGCAGAATGTAGACTTTAATAAAAATACTCCAGCAGCTACGATCTTTTAAATTCCCGCTTTCCCTGTCAGATAATGCTCTCGCAAAAATTCATCATGCGTCGGCAACTTCTGCACAACCGTATCAATTGCGGCAACAGATTGCGCCAAGGTAGCTTGCACCGCATTAAAGTCCAGATTGTCGATGCGGGGGCAATAGTTTTGGGGGCGGACTCCCATACCTTCAAAGACCGATTGCCAACTGGCACTCTGGAATAGATCATCAACACCTTTGCGCAACACACCGTGACTGCAAAATTTACTTGAGTACACATAGCCATTACAGGTGCGATGTTGCAGCGGAATTTGCCATGTCCAACCGGCATCGCGCGCAATGGCGCGAGTGTAGGGAGCGGTCTTATCGGGGGCTTCTGTTGATACGGTAATAACACGATCGCACGGTAAATAATTTGACCAGTCGTGGTAGCCAACACCCAAGGTTTTTTCAATCAGCAAGGCACGGAAGCCGGTACAATCGATAAAGAAATCACCCTGTATTTCTCGACCATCATGCAGCGTTAACTTCTGGACAAAGCCGCGCTTGTCGCAAACCACTTCATTTACCTTACCCTCGGTACGAGTAACGCCGCGTTTTTCGGCGTGCTTGCACAAGTAGTCAGCCGCGAGTTTTGCATCTATATGCAATGCATATTCAGCATCACCGATAGGTGTTTTTTGAGCCTGTTCCGGTGGAAAAAATCGGCCGTGTTTGGCCATCACATTACAAGGCGAGAAATCCTGCAAATTGTAGGGACTACCATGATTTTTAGCTTTCAACCAGCCCTGATAGAATTCGTGAATATCAAAACGGCCACCTATGACACCAAATGGATGAAAATAGGTTGTGTCTTTTTGTTTCCATCTGGAAAAATCAGTGCCTAGTTTAAAGCTGGCTTGTGTGTGGCGAATAAAATCGGTTTCATCAATTCCCAAATTTCGAATCAGAGCAATAAGCGAAGGGAGAGTAGATTCGCCCACACCAATAGCATCGCTATCATCCGATTCAACTAATTCAATCTGACACACATCAGGATTTAATTGATACGAGAGTGCAACGGCAGCAATCCAACCTGACATATCACCGCCAACTATGACGATTTTTTTTAGTGGCTCCATAACATTCCCCGAAATCTGTTTTAATCCAGGATTGAAATACACCTGCCTTTAAGCAAGATACTGCCTTTCGTATGAGACGCAGTTAAAAAATCCACAATCATGCGCAGTTTTTACACATTGTTGGCCTTACAATAGCTGTCAAGGAAATCGCTGTGGCTTGGCAACTGATTAACCAGGCGCTGGGCCGACGTTTTTATACTATTTAAAAATGCGGCAAGCTCTTCATCACTCATCATGTCAACAATCTGATGGTACTGTTTCGGTATAACGCCTTGCCCCAACAAGACCTGAACCCAGTTATTTTCTCCAAAAAGCTCTCCGGGAATCTTGAAGATTTGCCCTGACTCCCTGAATAACTCCAACTTATATTTAAGAGAATCCGGCACCGTCATATTGCGACAATAGCGCCAAAAAGGTGTGTCAGTTCTCTGTGTTGTATTGTAGTGAAGAATAATAAAATCCCTGACATTGTCAGTTTCAACCTGGGTTTGCGCATTGAATTCATCAATATCAGATTGCCGAATACCCCCAGAGGGAAACAAACTCACTAAACGTAAAATACCTTGCTGAACAAGATGGATACTGGTTGATTCAAGAGGCTCAATAAAACCACTGGCAAGACCCAGAGCAACACAATTTTTGTTCCAGTGTTTTAAACGCCGGCCCGAGCGGAACTTGATAACTCTCGGCTCAAAGAATGGTTCGCCATCCACATTTTGCAATAGCGTTTTCTTCGCATCATCATCACTTAAATATCGACTGCAATATACCAACCCTGAGCCTTCCCTATGCTGCAAGGGAATACGCCATTGCCAACCGAAATCCCGCGCAATTGCACGGGTATAGGGAACCGGCTCTCCCACCAAAGTAGTCTGGACTGCAACTGCGCTGTCGCACGGCAGCCAATGCGACCAGTCCTCATAACCTGTATGCAGCGTCTGCTCAATCAATAAGGCTCTAAATCCAGAGCAGTCAATAAAGAAATCACCTTCAATGAGCTGGCCTGATGCAAGGCTGACTGACTCAATAAATCCTGTATCCGTATTAGTCGCCACACGGGTTATTTTCCCCTCAGTGCGTTTGACTCCGTTATTTTCAGCAACCTTTCTTAAAAACGTTGCATATAACGCAGCATCAAAATGGTAAGCATAATTTACTTGATAATTATGACCGTCCCTTGAGTTGGGCAATATGGCAAACTTACCGGCTCTTGCTGCCAAATGCTCAACACAATAATCACCATAAGCATCACTTAAGCCAGTGCGCAGGCCTTTAAGCCAACAATGCCAAAAACCGGCAGCCCAATGATCCTTACCGGTTTTACCAAAAGCATGAATGTATTTATCATCCTGCGCTTTCCAGTTTTCAAAAGAGATTCCCAGTTTAATGGTGCCTTGGCAAGCCGCCATAAAATCCTGCTCTTTGACACCCAATAAACCGTGAAAATTTATCAGCGGTGGCACCGTTGCTTCTCCCACGCCTACAGTGCTAATTTCATCAGATTCGACCAGTGAAATGTTCAGGGTTTTACCCAAGGTTTTTGACAGGGCTGCGGCAGCCATCCAACCAGCTGTGCCACCACCGACAATAACAACTTTATGTATTCCATTGGCGTTCATATACCAACCTTTTTCATTATCTGTCGATTTGAGAACTCACCTGATAAAATGTGTAGAGCAAACATGATTAACAATTTAGTTTTTAATATTGCATTTACAATTGTCCGGTTAATAGGTCACTAATCTACTAAACTCAATCTTTTATTTTTTTCATAAATTAATGGTCGGAT
>JAJQJO010000009.1 GCA_021323495.1 Cellvibrio sp.
TGTTGCTGGTGTTTCGGCGGGGAACTCCATTGTTGGCAGTCATGTTGACGATGACTAGCGCCTATCTACTTGCACTTACGGTGAGCCTGCTGGTATTCGGGCGCATCCACATTATCACCCTTGCTTTTGGTAGCACCCTGCTTGGTGTGGCGGGCGATTACGTATTGCATTTTTTAATCGGCAGCCAGCGCGAAGGCAGTGGCTCGGCGGCGCGCCACCACTTGCGTTACGCCATGGCGATAGGTGCGCTGACTGGCATGGGTGCTTATTTACTCCAATTCATCACGCCTTTTCCTGGCTTGCGACAGATGGCCATTTTTTGCTCGGCGGGCATCTTCGGCGCATGGATGACGGTACTGGCGCTGGCACCCTACTATAAAGTGGGTCCGGCGACGCAGCGCATGCCGCTCCTGGCAGCGGCGGTGTTTTATCGGCTGGGTAAACGATGTTATCAACCTTTCTGGCAGCGCTCCCGCCAAGTGGGAATTGTATTGTGCG
This sequence comes from Cellvibrio sp., assembly GCA_021323495.1. Taxonomy (GTDB): domain Bacteria; phylum Pseudomonadota; class Gammaproteobacteria; order Pseudomonadales; family Cellvibrionaceae; genus Cellvibrio. The sequence continues at coordinate 499 of JAJQJO010000009.1, forward strand.
CAACAGGGGTCGTGGCGCTATTGGGTATCAGCCACGGCGGCGTGAACGACGCTGTGGTCAATCTCAATACCTCGCCTAAAGCCCTGCTTGAGAATGAACAGGAAGTGCAGCAACTATTGCAGCAGCCGTCAGTGAGCCAGTTTTTCTATGTCGAAGCAGACTCACCCGGACAGTTGCTCGACCGGACCCAGGCGCTGGGTGAACAATTGGCAGCGCTGCAACTGCCCGGCCTGCAATGGCAAAGTTTGCAGCATTATGTGCCCGCTGCAGCACAACAGCTTGCTGACCGCCAGCTCGTGATTGAGAAACTCTATGGCGAGCAGGGCGCGTTGAAGTTGTTATGCCACACCTTGGGCACCCAATGCCCCCAACCGCCAGTACCGATGAAATTGCTGACCCCCGACGATGTGGCAGCCAGTTCGCTGGCCGGGTTGCTACCACCTATGCAGCAACAGGGGAGCAGTTGGCGCACCCTGGTGACTCTGAGCGGCGATGTACAAGGTGCAGATCTGGCGGCCCTGGCGCAGTTGGTTGAGGGAGTGAAACTGGTTAACCAGACCGAAGACCTGTCCAGCTTGTTGGGACGCTATCGCGCCAGTGTGAGCGAAATATTGCTGGCGACATTGGTATTGCTGATGGTAGGGCTGGGGCTGCGCTATCGCCACCACAGCTGGCGCATGTTAACTCCTTTAGTATTGGCGATGACGATTGCCCTGGGTTGCGCGGCAATGGATGGCATCACCCTGTTCCATGTGATGGCGTTACTGCTGGTGATCGGGATTGGTCTTGATACGGCGGTGTTTTACACCGAGGGCGGGTTTAGCGCGGAATCCTGGCTCGCGTCCAGTCTTGCCTGTGGCACATCAATCATCGCTTTTGGGCTATTATCATTGAGCGCTGTTCCTGTTCTGCACCAATTCGGTTTGATCATCCTGATAGGAATAATGGGCTGTTGGCTGCTCACTCCACTGTTTTTCAGGCCGGATCCCGAACTGCAGGACGCGACGGCTGATCGCACTTGATTGACAATTTATCAACAATACATCCAACAATAAATTTCCAAAGGAACCTCCATGAGTAACCAGATCCACACTGCTGATGTCGCGATTATTGGCGCTGGTCCCGCAGGTGCCATCGCCAGTGCCCTGCTCAACCGCGCCGGGCATAAAGTAGTGGTGATTGAGCGCCAGCATTTTCCGCGCTTTTCCATCGGTGAAAGCCTCTTGCCGCAATGTATGGAATTTATCGCCGAAGCGGGCATGCTTGATGCGGTCAACAATGCCGGTTTCCAATTCAAGAATGGCGCAGCGTTTACCCATAATGGTAATTACAGCTTTTTTGATTTCACCGATAAATTTTCGCCCGGCCCCGGCACAACTTTCCAGGTGCAACGCGCGACCTTCGATCATCTGCTCGCCTCCGAGGCGCAAAAGCAGGGCGTGGAAATCCGCTACGGCCACGGCCTGACTGCCATTAAATTCAATGATTCCGGCGCGACCTTGCAAGTGCAGCCCGACCAAAGCAGCGCCTATCAACTCAACGCCCGTTTTGTGTTGGATGCCTCCGGTTTTGGCCGGGTATTGCCGCGCTTGCTGGATATGGAATTGCCATCCGACTTTCCGGCACGCACTTCGGTGTTCACCCACATTCAGGACAATATCAACAGTGCAGTCCACCCCAGCTTGCCGGAACACGACCGCAGCAAAATCCTGATCACCGTACACCCCAGATATAACGACGTCTGGTTTTGGCTGATCCCCTTTGCCAATGGCCGTTGCTCCATGGGAGTGGTGGGCGAAAGCCATTACTTCGACGGCAAGGAAGACCTGCGTGCGTGCCTGCAAGCATTGGTTAACGATACGACCGATCTCGGCCCGTTGTTGCGCAACGCTGTGTTCGACACGCCAGTGCAGAAACTCAGCGGTTATGCCTGTAACGTGAAATCGCTGTGGGGGAAAAATTTTGCATTGCTGGGCAATGCGGGGGAATTCCTTGACCCGGTATTTTCATCGGGCGTCACCATTGCCATGAAGTCCGCCAGCCTTGCGGTGCCGCTGGTCAATCGCCAGCTCCAAGGCGACCAGGTAGATTGGGAGCAGGAATACGCCATACCGCTCAAACGCGGCGTGGACACATTTCGCCATTACGTCAGTGGCTGGTACGACGGCCGCTTCCAGGACGTGGTTTTCTTCCGCCAGGACAAGGCCTCGCCCAAAATCAGTGGCATGATCAGTTCAATCCTGGCCGGTTATGCCTGGGATACCAATAACCCTTTTGTCGCTGAACCCGGGCGGCGCTTGAATGCGTTGGTGGAACTTTGCCGCGGTTAGGATATTGGTACCTTATTGCAATGCTGGTGTTATTCACCAGCGGTTGCGTCAGTCGCCAGGTGCAGACTCTGGCGGACTTACCGCTGCCTGGTCCCCAGGCTGGCAATTGCTGCTGGCAAGCATTGCAACGGCTGGAAATCCGCTACCGGGATCAGACTTATACGCTTACCGGTGCATTGGCGCACACCACGGCCGGGGTAACGTTAGTGTTACTTGATCCGGTTGGTCGTCGCTTGCTATCGGTACAACAGCAGGACAATGCATTGCAAACCTGGCGCGTACCCGAATTGCCTGATGATTTGCCTGAGCGTTTCTTGCTTGCCAGTAGTATGTTGGTCTGGTGGCCGTTGTCCGATTGGTATGAAATATTACAACAGACGCCAGAGTGGCAGCTTACCACTACGGCCAACCAACGCGTGCTTAACTATAAAGGGCGACCAATCATTAATGCAGTTTATAGCCCGATGCCGGTTTCGGTGGTCGAAGGCATCACCCTGAAAACCACCACCCAGGCCGAGACGGTGCTCCTGCAACATCAACTTCAACCTATGTCCATCACGATTGTGACCGAGCGTTGGGAGCCGCTGCAATGACGACCGGAAACCACGTATATCTGCACCAGGTTTCTGCAATTTGTGCATTGGGGGCGGATATCCACAGCATTGGTACACGCCTGTTCAGTGACCAATGCTCGCCGCTGGTTACTACCGATGCCTATAGCCCTAATCGTCCGCTACCACTTGGTTTGGTGGATGATTTGCCGTTGGTTGCCGATACCCGCAACAATTCGCTGCTGCATGCCGCCCTCGCGCCGATGCGTGGTGAGATCGAGCGGCTTAAACAACGCTTCGGTGGGGAGCGAATCGGTGTGGTATTGGGTAGCAGTACATCTGGCATTGCCGAAGGTGAAGCTGCGATCGCCCACTATGTGCAACATGGCAGCTTGCCCGAGACGTTCCACTATCGCCAGCAGGAAATCTCTGCTCCCTCCTGTTTTGTTGCCTCCGAATCAGGGTTGTACGGTCCGGCCTGGACTATTTCCACTGCCTGTACATCCGGCGCCAAAGCCATTGCCAGCGGCGCACGGTTGTTGCAATTGGGGGTATGCGATGCGGTAATTGTGGGCGGCGCTGACAGTTTGTGTCGCCTGACGGTGGAGGGTTTTTTGTCACTTGCTGCGGTTAGTGATCAGCAGTGCAATCCGTTTAGTCTGAATCGCAGGGGTATCAACATCGGCGAGGCCGCCGCGTTGATGATCCTTAGTCGCGAACTCGGGCCGGTACGGTTAGCCGGAGTGGGTGAAACCTCCGACGCGCATCATATTTCCGCCCCCGAACCGGAAGGGCGCGGCGCTGCAGCGGCCATGGCTACAGCCCTGGCAAACGCGGGTCTGGCGCCAGCCGCGGTCGGCTACATCAACCTGCACGGTACTGCAACTGAACAGAACGATCGCATGGAAAGTCTCGCGGTGGCGCGGGTCTTTGGGGTGGACGGAAGCGCGGATATCGCCTGCGGCTCAACCAAATCCCTCACTGGCCACACCTTGGGCGCTGCCGGCGCGTTGGAGGCGGTATTTTGCTACCTCGCGTTGATCCGCGGCGATGGCCAATTGCCGCGCCAGCTCTGGGATGGCGTGCGCGATCCGCAGCTTGCCGCCTTAACCCGGCTGGGCGTATGTCAGGTGGGTGATCCGTTGCGCTATGCGATGAGCAATTCCTTTGCCTTTGGCGGCAACAATATTTCACTGATCCTGGAGCGCTGCCATGGCTGACGAGAATCCTTTTCCCGATTATCCATTTGCAGCCGTTGTACCGCATACCGGCACCATGGTGCTACTCGACCGGATTGACCATTGGGATAACGAACAACTGCAAGCTTCAGTAACTATCCGCCCTGATGCTCCTTTTATCGATGCCCGGGGCATGCCGGCCTGGGTCGGAATTGAGTTGATGGCGCAGACGATTGCTGCTCTGGGAGGATGCCGGGCGCGCCGGGCCAGCCAGCCAGTCAGGATCGGTTTTTTGGTCGGCAGCCGCCGCTACACCAGCAGCCAGCCGTATTTCCCCGTAGGTACGCAACTGCAGGTAAACGTCAAGGAAATAGTTACTGGCGAGCAGGGGCTGAGTGTATTTGAATGCACATTGCGCGCTGGCGGTGCGTACAGTGACCTCAGTGCCAGTGCCAATATTAACGTTTTCCAACCCGAAGACCCGGAGCAGTTCCTTCAATCCGGGCGACCCGCTTAAGGAGCCGGCCTATGACAACCAATTATTCCAACCTCAGTATCCTGGTGACCGGCTCCAGCCGTGGCATAGGCAAGGCGATTGCCCTGGCACTGGCGGCACAGGGCTATGAGTTGGTATTGCACTGCCGGTCCCAACGCGACCAGGCTGACGCTGTTGCTATCGAGATAGCGCAGGGTGGTGGCAGCGCGCGCGTCCTGCAATTTGACGTGGCTGATCGCAGCCAGGCCAAAGCTGTGCTGGAAGCTGATATCGAAGCCCATGGCGCATATTACGGCGTGGTCTGTAACGCCGGCATCGCGCGCGACAACGCTTTTCCCGCCATGACCGGCGAAGAGTGGGATTCGGTCATCCACACTAACCTCGACAGTTTTTACAATGTGCTCAACCCGCTGATTATGCCCATGGTGCGCCGTCGCCAGCCCGGGCGAATTGTCACTCTCGCCTCGGTATCGGCGTTAATCGGCAATCGCGGTCAAGCTAACTATGCCGCCGCCAAAGCCGGTATCATTGCCGCCAGCAAATCGCTCGCCATTGAATTGGCCAAGCGTGATATCACGGTCAACTGTGTGGCGCCCGGCCTGATCGAAACCGAAATGGTCGATGAGGTACCACTTGAAGAGGCACTCAAACTTATTCCCGCGCGCCGTGTCGGCAAGCCGGAAGAAGTCGCAGCGCTGGTGAAATTTCTAATGAGTTCCGAGGCGGCCTATATCACCCGTCAGGTGATTTCGGTCAATGGAGGCCTGTGTTAATGAAGCGTGTTGTAGTCACTGGCATGGCCGGTATTTCCCCCATTGGCTCCACTTGGGAGCAGATCAAAGCCAGTCTGCGCGAAGGTAAAACCGGTATTCGTTCCATGCCCGAGTGGGACAAATTCAGTGACTTCAATACTCGCCTTGCAGCGCCGGTAATGGATTTTGAAAAACCCGCCCATTTCAACCGTAAACTCACGCGCAGCATGGGACGGGTGGCGCTCATGGCCACAGCCGTCACTGAGCAGGCGCTGGCAGACGCCGGTTTGCTCGGCGATGAATGTATCCAGGACGGGCGTATGGGGGTGAGCTACGGCTCCTCCGCCGGTAGTCCCGATGCAATTGCCGACTTCGGTTATATGTTGCTGCAAAATGACGCCAGCAGCATCAATGCCAATTCCTATCTCAAAATGATGAGCCATACCACGGCCGCCAATATCGGTGTGTTTTTCCAATTGAAGGGTCGCGTGATTCCCACGTCCAGCGCCTGCACATCCGGCAGCCAGGGCATTGGTTACGCGTACGAAGCGATTAAATATGGCAAGCAAAAACTCATGGTGGCAGGCGGTGCGGAAGAGCTCTGCCCGACTGAGGCGGCGGTGTTTGATACCCTGTTTGCCACCAGTACCCGCAACCATGCCCCCCATACATCACCGCGCCCATTTGACCGCGACCGCGATGGTTTGGTGATTGGCGAAGGTGCGGGGACTTTGATCCTTGAAGAATTGGAACACGCCCAGGCACGCGGCGCCCGTATTTATGCTGAATTGGTTGGTTTTGGCACTAATTCCGATGGCGCCCATGTTACCCAGCCACAGGCGGAAACCATGCGTATCGCCATGCAAATGGCATTGCAGGATGCCGGGCTCGAGCCAACGGCCGTCGGCTATATCAGCGCCCACGGTACGGCAACGGAACGCGGTGATATCGCTGAAAGCCATGCGACCTATAATTTGTTTGGTAGTGGTACACCTATCAGTGCCTTTAAAAGTTTCACTGGTCATACGCTGGGTGCCTGTGGCGCCCTGGAAGCCTGGACCAGTATAAAAATGATGCATGAAGGTTGGTTCCATGGCACTGCCAATCTGGAAAACCCCGACCCGGGGTGCGCCCCCCTCGATTACATTACCGGTGCTGGCCGCGAGTTGGATACCAACATTATCATGAGTAACAATTTTGCCTTCGGCGGGATCAATACCTCGCTGATCTTCAAGCGCTGGCAATAAAAAGCCGGGCTATTGCAGCGCGGGTAGCGGCTCTTTAGACTGTGTCCCCTTTAGATCCAGGCTGTAGATTGCCGCATCATCCATTGCGGGCAGCGCACGAGCGCGCCCTCCGCTGCAAAGAGATCGCTATGCCAAACCAGATACCTGCCGATTCGGTAGGTCTTGTCACTCCCAAAACCCATCACTTCACCGCGCCATTGTTGCTGGCCTGCGGTCGAACGCTTGATGAGTACGAATTGGTCTATGAAACCTACGGCCAGTTGAATGCCGCCAAATCCAATGCAGTGCTGATTTGCCATGCGCTTTCCGGTCATCATCACGCCGCCGGTTATCACAGCATGGATGACAAACGCCCGGGTTGGTGGGACGCCTATATCGGCCCCGGCAAACCAATTGATACCAACAAATTTTTTGTCGTTGCGCTCAATAACCTTGGCGGCTGCCACGGTTCGACAGGGCCTTGTTCGATCAATCCGGTAACCGGCAAAGCCTGGGGCGCTGATTTCCCGATGGTGCGCGTACGCGATTGGGTTGCCAGCCAGGCGCGCTTGGCGGATGTGTTGGGCATTGATGTCTGGGCAGCGGTAATTGGCGGCAGTCTCGGCGGTATGCAAGTCATGCGCTGGGCGCTGGATTTTCCCGAGCGTATCCGGCACGCCGTAGTTATCGCTTCCGCATTAAAATTGTCTGCGCAAAATATTGCGTTTAACGAAGCGGCGCGCAAAGCGATTGTCAGCGACCCGAATTTTTTTGATGGCGATTACATCGAACATAACACCCTGCCAAAAAATGGTTTGGCAGTAGCGCGCATGATCGGCCACATTACTTATCTGTCCGATTTTGCGATGGGCGAAAAATTTGGCCGCGATCTGCGCAGCGGCAGTTTTGCACTGGGCACAGCCGAACCAGTGGAGTTCCAGATCGAAAGTTACTTGCGTTACCAGGGCGACAGCTTTGCCAATAGCTTTGACGCGAACTCCTATATCCGTATCACCAAAGCGCTGGATTATTTTGATCTGGCACGTGAGTACAATGATGATGCGGTACTCGCGTTTAAAAAAACCAGTGCAAAATTTCTGGTGATATCGTTTAGCACCGACTGGCGTTTTGCGCCCGAGCGCTCGCACGAAATAGTCAACGCATTGGTGGGTGCCAATCGTCCGGTGACCTACGCGGAAATAGAATCCCATCACGGCCATGATGCCTTTTTATTACCTGATGAGCGCTACCAGCAAGTGTTCGGTCGCTACCTTGCCGGAGTGACAATTTGATGCGTATCGATCTGAACGAAATCCAGCACTGGATCAAACAAGGTAGCCGTATTCTCGACTTGGGTTGTGGCGACGGCACGCTGCTTAAATTTTTAATCGATACCAAACAGGTACAGGGTTATGGTTTGGAAATCGATGCGGCACAAATCAATACCTGTATCGATAAAGGCTTAAATGTAATCGAACAAAACCTTGATCGCGGCCTGGGTAATTTTGCCGATAAAAGTTTTGATACAGTGCTGATGACACAGGCGTTACAAACCCTGCATTTCCCCCATTTGGTATTGGATGAAATGTTGCGGGTTGGAAAAGAATGCATAGTCACCTTCCCGAATTTTGGTCACTGGAAAGCGCGCTTCTATTTGGCGACCCGTGGCCGGATGCCAGTGTCAGATTTATTACCCTATGAATGGTACAACACACCCAATATTCATTTTTGCACATTTGATGATTTTGAGGTTCTATGCCATGAGCGTAATATCAAAGTCATCAACCGACAGGTCGTAAATGAACAATCCGGCCAGACATTAAAAGATTTTATGCCCAATTTGTTTGGTGAAACGGCAATTTATCATTTAAGTAAATAATGCACTGGATTATCCAATTGAATTTCATCAACCGCAGGAATGTGTTATGGGAGCGCTGTTATGAAAAAGTTACTACAAGGTATTTTTTTAAGTCTAATCACCATTACAGTTCAAGCACAAATCGACCAGCCCAAAGAAATTAGCACCATCCAGAAATTTGGCGAGTACACTGTCCATTACAATGTATTTCATAGCACGGATATTCCCGCGAAAGTGGCGGAAGCATACAAATTGGTGCGGGGTAAAGATCGTGCATTGGTGAATATCAGCCTCACCAAAACTGAAAAAGGCACTACCAGTTTAGGTTTGCCGGCGCTGGTAAGTGGCGCCAGCAAAAATTTAATGCAGCAACAACAGTCGTTGAAATTTCTCGAAATAAAAGAAGGCGATGCGACCTACTATCTCGCTCCTTTTGTGTTTAATAACGAGGAAGTGTTGCATTTTGATATTCAGGTGAGTGCTGATGCAAATACAAAACCTATGAGGTTTACGTTTAACCGCACGCTTTATACCGAGTAAAAGCTGAAGTGCTCTATTCAATAAGGCGCCGATGGGCGCCTTTTCTTTCGGTGAACCTTAGAATTAGTTTATTATGACGAAAAAAATTGTATTGGCGAGCGGCAATGCTGGTAAGTTGCGTGAATTCCAACAGTTACTAAGTAGTTGTGGTTTGGAGGTGGTCCCGCAATCAGAATTTTTTAGCGAAAGTGCCGAAGAAACTGGTTTAACGTTTGTTGAAAACGCCATTATCAAAGCACGCTATGCTTGTGTCAAAACAGGTCTGCCGGCTATCGCCGACGATTCGGGTATTGAAGTTGATGTACTCAACGGTCGACCCGGGATTTATTCTGCTCGCTACGCTGGTGAAGGCGCAAAAGATGTCGATAACAATGCAAAACTATTGCAGGAATTAAATGGCATTCCTATTGAAAAACGCACCGCCCGCTATCATGCCTTGTTGGCGTTTATGCGTCATGCAGAAGATCCAACACCGATTTTATGTCACGGAGTATGGGAAGGTGTAATTCTCACCGAGCCGCGTGGCGCAGGTGGTTTTGGTTACGATCCATTATTTTTTGTGCCTACGCATAATTGCGCTTCTGCAGAGTTGGATAAAACAGAAAAAAATCGCATCAGCCATAGAGGCAAAGCGCTGCAGGAATTATTACAGAAATTATCTGCCTTGATTGGCAACCAGTAAAGTACCGGTAATTATAATGTCCTCCCAATCCAGACTGGAATTGCCATCGCTATCACTGTACATCCACGTGCCCTGGTGCATTCGTAAATGTCCTTACTGCGATTTTAATTCTCACCAGGCGAATGACGATATTCCTGAAGCGGAATATGTAAAAGCATTGCGTATGGATTTGCAGCAGGATCAACCGCTCGCACAGGGCCGTAAGCTCACCAGTATTTTTTTTGGGGGCGGTACACCGAGTATGCTATCGGCATGGGCAATTGGGCAGATATTACAAGATGCTGAAAATATTATCGGTTTTGAAAAAAATATCGAAATCACCCTCGAAGCAAACCCCGGCACGTTTGAGCAGGAAAAATTTTCCGCTTTCCGTACAGCGGGGGTAAATCGCTTATCTATCGGTATCCAGAGTTTTAATGACCAGCAATTACAATTGCTTGGCCGTGTGCACGGGCGCGATGAAGCTTTACGTGCGGTTGGTGTCGCGCGCATCGCCGGGTTCGACAATATCAATCTCGATTTAATGCATGGATTGCCGGAACAGTCTGTCGATGCTGCTAAAGCAGATCTGCAACAAGCGATTGACCTGGCGCCGGAACATCTTTCCTGGTACCAGCTCACCATTGAACAAAACACCGCATTTTATTCTGCGCCGCCAGTATTGCCCGAAGAAGAGACTCTTGCCGATATCCAGGATGCGGGCATTGAATTGTTGGCGAAGGCCGGTTACGAGCAGTACGAAATTTCTGCCTATGCGCGCGCTGATAAACGCGCGCGCCATAATCTGAACTATTGGGAATTTGGCGATTATTTGGGGATAGGTGCGGGCGCCCATGGCAAGATCAGTTTCCCGGTAGAAAATAAAATCCAGCGCCTGTGGAAAACGCGCCTGCCCAAACATTATCTGGGTGCAATCGCTTCACAAAAAATTTCCACCAATTTAAATGGCCATCAAAATGTATTTGGTGGCGGCAGCGATCTATTATTGCCCGAGGCGTTGCCCTTGGAATTTATGATGAATGCCTTGCGTTTGAATCAGGGTGTTCCGCAGGGATATTTTTCTGGACGCACTGGCCATGAATGGCAGTTAGTGGAAGGCTCCTGGCAAGCATTGGCTCGCCAGGGTCTGGTGGAAATTGATCGCGATTATTTGCGTCCCACCGCTTTGGGACGGCGGTTTCTCAATCGTGTATTGCAGGAATTTATGGTGGATAAGCGATAAGACAGGGGTGTCCATCACCCTATGGTTTAAAGGGAGTCGCAGTATCTGGGTAATATTGGGTAAAAAAGATTGTGCTTGGCGGGAATCAGCGTAATTTTCCGTTATCCAAACGCAAAAAGAGAGAGAAGTAACTATGACGACGACTCGCCGCGAATTTTTAACTGCCAGCGCTATCGCCGGAGCGGCGCTGGCATCATCCAGTGCACTGGCCGCATCAACTACAGCGACTAATCCTATGCCTAAATTACTCCACCATGTTTTTTTCTGGCTAAAAAATCCCGATTCAAATACAGATCGTGCCAAATTAATCGCCGGGGTTAAATCCCTCGCCGCAATTGAAACAGTGCGCAGCATCCATGTTGGTGTGCCTGCCTCCACCGAAAAGCGGGAGGTAGTGGATAATTCATACCATGTTTCTGAATTGCTGGGTTTTGACGATGTAGCGGGGCAGGATGCTTATCAAGTGCATCCGCTGCATAAAAAATTTGTCGATGAACATCAGCATCTGTGGAGCAAAGTGGTAGTTTACGATGCACTCTCGGTTGAATAATTGTCGGTGACAAAAAAGCCCGCTGCAAATCACTGCAGCGGGCTTTTTTATATCGAAAGGGATTGCTTAGAGCTCTATATCGTAATCAATGATAACCGGCATATGACTGGAGAATTGCTGGGTTTTGTAGATTGTGGCGTATTCAACCTTAGGGCCGAGGCTATTGGAGACGACCTGAAAATCAGTGCGCCAGCCATCGCCATCATCTTTCAGGCCCTTAGGCCACCAGCTGTATTCGTCGCCATCTTTATTGACTTTGCGGAAGGCATCTACATAACCAATTTGGTTAAACAACTGGCTCAACCATTGGCGTTCGTGGGGTAAAAATCCGGAATTATGTTGGTTGGCGGTGCTGTTGCTCACATCTTTAGGTGTGTGGGCCATTTGCCAATTGCCACAGAAAATATATTCCCGACGTTTGCGGGTGATTTTGTCCAGATGTGCCTGGAAGTCATCGAAGAACTTGATTTTAACTTCCTGGGATTCCATCTCGGAACTGGCACTGGGGGCAAGTAATGAGCCGATACTTAATTGCTCGAAATCCACCTGCAAGTAACGGCCTTCCATATCAACACCCGAAGCGAAACCCAAACCATAAATAAGGGCTTTAGGTTGCAAACGGGTATAAATGGCAACGCCATTGTAGTGTTTGGTACCTGAATCGAAAAAATAGGTGTGGTAACCCTTGAGTTCGAACTCGGGTTTTTCCAGCTCACGCTCTAATGCGCGGAGATCCTGCAAGCAGATAAAATCTGCATCTTGATTCGCGAGCCAAGTGTATAGGCCGCGTTGCGCCGCCTGAAAAATACCATCGACGCTAAGACTGATAACTCTCATGTTAGCCCCTTGATTACGGACTGTGTATCATACCCGAGCTTTGTGTGATTGTGTTACCGCCAACACGGGGTTTTTTATGGTAGACGTTACGAATTTTCACATCCTTACATTTGAATAGCTGCTGTAGCTCAAATGCGGGTCTGGCTCATGGGCAAGACCTCGTTGTATTTATTATCGTCATTTCAAACTTAGTTCATAGTTGGAACCTTTGCATGGAAAAATACCAATTTGATTTTATTCAGCTGGCTATCAGGCATCAGGCACTATGCTTTGGTGAGTTTTTGCTCAAGTCAGGCCGCACCAGCCCTTACTTTTTTAATGCAGGGCGGTTCCAGACAGGGCAGGCATTAGCTGAATTGGGCCGTTATTATGCGGCGGCTATCACTGCATCTGGCGTGGAATTCGATATAGTGTTCGGCCCGGCCTATAAAGGAATTCCGTTGGCCGCTACCACTGCAATTGCTTTGGCTGATTATCACCAGCGCGACTTGCCTTATTGTTACAACCGTAAAGAAGCAAAAGATCACGGTGAAGGCGGGACTCTGGTAGGTGCTCCATTGCAGGGAAAAGTGTTGATTGTGGATGATGTGATTACTGCGGGCACGGCTGTGCGTGAAGTTATGGGAATTATTGATGCGGCGGGTGCTAAACCTGCAGCTGTATTAATTGGTTTGAATCGGCAAGAAAAAGGTCAGGGACAAGTATCGGCTATCCAGGAAGTGGAGCAGACCTTTGGCATTCCGGTTATCAGTATTATCAACTTGAATCACATCATTGATTATCTTGAAAACCAAAGTGGACAAGAATCGATGGTGGGTAAAATCAAAACATATCGCGCAACCTACGGCGTAGACCTGGCGTGACAAGAGAGAGGTGATCGATCCAGATGCGCAGCTTGTTATTAGTATTGATCACTTGTAGTGCTCTGTTGCTGAGTGGCTGGCTTGCCGCACAAAATACGGCGGCCGGAAAAGTGGTTTATCGCTATAAAAACAAGGAGGGCGTTACGGTATTGGATAGCACCATTCCACCGCAGTATGTCAATAATGGATATGAAATTATGTCGCTCAGCGGCAAGGTACTTAAGGTGGTAGCACCTGTAGTACAAGGCGCTGAAGGGGAGCGTTTGCAGCGTGAAAAGTTGCAGCGTGAGGAGCGCGAGCGGGACGATATCCAATTGCGTCGCAGCTACAGTAATGTTACCGATATAGATGCAGCGAAAACCCGCAACCTGGAAAGTTTGCGCGGCAACATTAGCATTTTGGAGGCGAACCTCGCCTCTGCCCGAACACGCTTGCAAAGCTATCAAAAGCAAGCAGCGGCGATTGAGCGCACCGGTCGCGCGCTACCGGAAGACCTGCTGAAAAACATCAACAGCTTGGGACAGGAAGAAAAAGATATCCAGCTGCAGATTCAACAGCGAGAGGAAGAATATAAGGCGGTCGCGAAAAAATTTGAGGAGGATCGCAAGCGGTTTGTAGAAATCTCCAAATAGCGATGAGTTTTGTAGTCATAAAAAAACCGGCTAATGCCGGTTTTTTTATGACTAAAATTTTTCTTTCGATATCATTTTGCTACCAAAAAACCCTGCGCGATTAATTGCCATTGTTCTTGCCAATATTCAGTGGGAGGACGACGAAATTCCGTGCGGACAAACTCGGTAATACGGCCATCGACCAAGGCAATTAATAAATTGGCAGCGGCGGCAACAGGCAATTGTGGATGCAACCCCTCGCGTAATTCAGCTTCGCGTAAAACTTGTTTTAACTGGGTTTCTATGCGATCAAAGAATTGTGCAATGCGTACGCGCAGCCGCTCGGTTTCACCGGTGAGCGCATCTCCGGTAAGTAAACGGGTCAAGCCTGGATTACGTTCGGCAAAGGTGAGCAATAAAGAGAGAATTTTTTCGCAACGTTTCAGCGCCGTTTTTTCTTCGGCCAGAATCAATGTAACGCGCGAGAAAATAGTTTCTTCAATAAATTCAATCAAACCCTCAAACATCTTGGATTTGCTGGGAAAATGACGATAGAGTGCGGCTTCCGACACACCCACTTCTTTTGCCAGCGCGGCAGTGGTAATGCGTTCGCCCGGGCTGGCTTCCAGCATGCGCGCCAGACATTCAAGAATTTGTTGGCGGCGCGGGGTTTTGTTTGGGGATTTAATCATAATGACTCCGTTCAAAGCGATTCCATTCGAAAATCGCGCACCTTTTATGCAGGTAAATATAAATGGCGCGCGCCTAAAAAATCAGATATTACGGGCTTTATTAGTAATCAATGTACCCACACCGGCGTCGGTAAAAATTTCTAACAACACTGCATGATCAACGCGTCCATCGATAATATGAGCACTGGTAACCCCGGCCTTTACCGCATCGAGTGCGCAGGCAATCTTGGGCAACATACCGCCGTAAATTGTGCCGTCGGCAATTAAACCATCAACTTGTTCAGTGCTGAGGCCGGTTAATACATTGCCTTGTTTATCTTGCAGTCCGGATACATTGGTGAGCAGCATTAATTTTTCGGCGCGCAAAAATTCAGCGATTTTTCCAGCAACCAAATCGGCATTGATGTTGTAAGACGCTCCATCTTCACCCACACCAATAGGTGCAATTACCGGAATAAAATCGCTGTTAATCAACATGTCGATAACGGAGGTGTTTACATTTTTTACTTCGCCAACATGACCTATATCGAGAATTTCCGGGGCAAGCATATCCGGGGTTTTGTGGGTGACGGTTAATTTTCTTGCCTGGATCAATTTACCATCTTTACCGGTCAAGCCAATTGCCTGGCCACCATTGCGATTGATCAGGCTGACGATCTGTTTATTGACAGTACCACCCAATACCATTTCCACTACATCCATAGTCGCGCTATCAGTGACGCGCATACCGTTGATAAATTCGGATTTGATATTCAGTTTTTCCAGCAGGCTGCCGATTTGCGGACCGCCGCCATGCACTACCACCGGGTTCATGCCAACCAGTTTCATCAAAACGATATCGCGCGCAAAACTGTTTTGCAGTTCTTCGCCCTCCATCGCGTTGCCGCCAAATTTGACGACGACAGTTTTGCCGGTAAAGCGTTGGATGTAGGGCAGGGCTTCGGTTAATACGTTGGCGATATTCATCGCTGATTCGCGGTTCAGAGACATAACAAATTAATCCTGTGAATTTAAATTGAACGTTAAACGGTTATCGACCTTAAGTAATTCCCGTTTGAAAATTTGCTGGATTTTTTCCAATGATTCGTGTGATTCCGCTTCAAAGCGTAACGTTAATGCGGGTGAGGTATTGGACGCACGCACCAGGCCCCACCCTTTGGTGTAATCCACACGCAAGCCATCAATGGTAGTGATAGTGCCATTGGCAAAATCACCGATCTCGGTAAGCTTTTTAATCAACCCGAATTTATCAAGCTCAGGAATGGCAATTTTAATTTCCGGCGTTGAATATAATTGGGGAAAGGCCGCAAAAATAGCATCAATTTTCTGGTCCCGCAGGGTGATGATTTCCAGCAGGCGCGCCATGGCGTAAATACCATCATCAAAACCGTACCAGCGATCCTTGATAAAAATATGGCCGGAATATTCGCCACCGATCAGCGCCTGGGTTTCTTCCATTTTCGCTTTCATGGGCGAATGGCCAGTCTTCCACATAATAGGACGCCCACCATAGCTACTGATGACCTGATTCAGTTGACGTGAACATTTTACGTCAAACAATACATCGGCACCGGGGTTGCGCGAAAGCACATCCTTGGCGAATAACATTAACAGTCGGTCAGGCCAAATAATATCGCCTTTGGGTGTAACCACAACCAAACGGTCACCATCGCCGTCGAAGGCTACACCTATGTCAGCATTGGTTTCCTGCACTTTGGCGATCAATGCCTGCAAGTTTTTTTCGATCGTCGGATCGGGATTATGATTGGGAAATTCACCATCCAGATCACAAAATAAAGGGATAACATCACAACCCAATTCTTCAAACAGTTGTGGTGCAACTATACCGGTCACAGCATTTCCGGCATCGACCACAATCGATATGTTACCAGCAAGAGCAACGTCGGAAAAAATGCGATCGATATAATCGGGAATAATCGTGCGCGGGATTTCCTCGCCCAGACCTTGATGGAAACGCTGGCCAATAATGCGCGAGCGTAAATCGACCACGGCTTCATCGGCGAGTGCGCGGTTATTAATTACCACTTTAAAGCCGTTATATTCTTTAGGGTTATGGCTTGCAGTTACCATTACACCACTGTTGGTATCATCAAAATGAAAAGTAGAAAAATACATCAGTGGTGTGGGTACTATGCCGATGTTAATAACATTACAGCCGGAGCGCAGGATACCGCGGACGAGTGCCTGGGTTAATGTCTCACTGTGGGTCCGGCCATCGCGCGCGACGACAATTGCCTGTTCGCCCTGGTCAATCGCTTCGCTGCCTACCGCTTGGCCAATCAGTTGGGCAAGTTCGGGAGTGATCTGGCTGCCGACCAAACCGCGTATGTCATAGGAGCGAAAAATCTCGGCAGGCACATCTTCTTCATTAATTTTATTGCGCGTGCCGGCATTCGATTTTTTACCTGACGCCTGCTGTAAGCCGAGAATATTTTCGTCTTCATCAATCACCGCGATATCGAGGATATCTTGCTTCTGGAACATCGGGTTGGCCATGGCATCATCGGGTTTGATGGATTCTTTACTGGTTTTTACCACGTCTGCAACCGAAGGGGGCATATCCGTTGTTTCACCCAATTCGGCGCGGACCAAAATTTTGCTGAGGAACCACACCAGCGCCAAACTGGCAGCCACTATCAGGCTGGTAATGGTAAGCCAGAGCGCGGGTAATTCTTCGGCAAGCTGCAACAGTTGGTCCGAAGGGGTAAATTTCACCGCGAGATGGCTACCACTTACGTTGGCTTGCATGCTGTTGCCAGCGGTCCCGGCACCGATTTTTTGAACGGTTTGTGGTGGGCTGCCGGTAAATTGTTGCAAGAGTACAAATTCACCCAGCTGCTGTTCAGCAGCGCGAAATAAATTCACCAGTTCGGCCGCATCTATAGTGACCATCAGCGTACCCAGCGGCTCGCTTTTATCATCCACGGCAAGCGGGCGAACCCAATGGATCATCCAATGCTCTTTGATTGCCACTAATTCCGGTAATGCCGGTTGGCGTTTTTCTGCGCGCTGGATTAAATCCAGTTCAGCATAACGGATGGGGAATTCCGCTTCGCGATCCAACTGTGCGCTACCCAATGGAATCAGCCGTACGTTGAGCGCCGAGGCGGTGGTGCGCAGCCATTTTTTCTCCAATAAATCGCGTGCTTCCACAGTGTTATCCGGATTACTTATATCAAGGCTGGCGACGAGTTCTGGTTCGGCGGCGAGTTTGTCAATTGCTTGCGCCTGTTGCTGGAAATAACGCGTGAGTGGTCGGCTGTGCTCATCGACCTTCTCCTGGGTGAGCGCGCGCAGATTTTCCTGTTGTTGTTCAATTACTAATTTTTGGTAGAGCACATAACCGACAATAACGTTAAGCACCAATGCGACGCCCAACAATATCAACAGTATTTTTTGTTGGACGGCTGCTTTGCGTTTTGCTGCTTCCAAGGCGCGCTGTGCGCTACGCGAAAGGGGGGCACCCGTGTCGGTTCTAGCTTTTGTTATATCCTTTGGCTTCACGCTGATACCTTTTGTTTAACTGAAGTCTGCGATTTATCGGGCTGTTATTTTTTGGGCAAAAAGTATGATCAATTCGCGCGCTAATTGATGTTTGCTGCGCTGGCTAATATCGGTAACCGAATTATTATCTATTAGCGTGACCGCATTATCATCGCTATTAAAACCGATGCTGCTGTCGCTGATATTATTGGCCACCACCAGGTCCAGATTTTTGCGCTGCAATTTTGCGCGTGCATACTCCACCAGGTTTTCACTTTCGGCAGCAAAACCAACCGTGTAGGGTTTGGGGTCAAGCGCAGCTATGTCGGCGACTATATCGGGGTTTTTCACCAGCGTCAGCGTCAGGGTATCGTTCACACCTTTTTTTATTTTTTGCGGCGCAATTTGCAGCGGGCGATAGTCAGCAACGGCGGCGGCGGCGATAAATAAATCGCAATCTTTTGCTTCATGCAGGCTTGTAGCATGCATTTCCCCGGCACTAGTCACGTCGATACGTGTTACCCGCGCGGGAATCGCGAGTTGGGTAGGACCGCTGATCAGGATTGTTTCAGCACCTGCTTCCGCAGCCGCCTGTGCCAGGGCATAACCCATCTTGCCCGAGCTGTAATTGCTCAAATAACGCACCGGGTCGAGCGCTTCGCGCGTTGGACCGGCGGTAATCACCACTTTTTTCCCCGCCAGGCTGCCAATGGTAAAAAGGCTGGCTGCCGCATCAACCAGTTGCAGAGGCTCGAGCATCCGTCCCAAGCCTATGTCGCCACAGGCTTGACCACCTTCAGCGGGGCCAAAAATGTGGATTTTGCGTTTGATCAATGTATCCAGATTGGTTTGGGTCGCCTCATTCCGCCACATGCCCTGGTTCATTGCCGGTGCTATAGCGATGGGTGCAGCAGTTGCGAGGCAAATGCTGGTCAATAAATCATTGCCCATGCCTTGCGTGAGGCGTGCCATAAAATCGGCAGTGGCCGGGGCGATCAATACCAGGTCTGCCCAACGTGCCAGTTGGATATGGCCCATTCCCGCTTCAGCTTCCGGATCAAGTAGATGGGTATGTACGGGATTGCCGGACAATGCTTGCATGGTCAGGGGGGTGATGAATTCCTGGGCTGCCGGGGTCATCACAACCTGCACCACGGCTCCCGCGTCTTGCAGGCGGCGTACCAGGTCTGCGCTCTTGTATGCAGCTATGCCACCGGTGACACCCAGAAGGATCTGTTTATTTGCGAGCGAACTCATTGATACAGGTAACCTAAAAAGAAGTGGTGGTTAATGGACAACCTTAGCGCCAATTTACGTAATTGACCACTTACAAGGCCAGCCTTGCGGAGCATAGGACGCCCCCTTGCGGCAGGACTTATAAAAGCGCAAAGATACCATTCTTGCCGAGGCTTTAGCATCTGTCTGGCGAAGCGATGGGGGGCCGAATTGCGGGCTTGACGGACGTTAGCAAAAATACCATCCTGCCGCATCTCAGCGCCTGCCTGACAGGTGGCAGGAAATTTGTTGATTAATTTACGATAAAAGGAGTTATCTCGTGCCCATAACCGATTGGCCCAAAGCTGAACGTCCCCGCGAAAAATTATTGTCCCTTGGCCCGCGCGCCTTATCCGATGCTGAATTACTTGCCATTTTCCTGCGTGTTGGCTGCGTGGGTAAATCTGCCGTTGACCTGGCGCGCGAGTTATTGCATGAATACGGCGGCCTGCGCCAGTTACTGGAAGCATCGCAGCGTGAATTTTGCAAAGGCTTGGGATTGGGCAATGCCAAATACGCACAATTACAAGCAGTATTGGAGATGGGGCGCCGCCATTTATCGGCAACCATGAAGGAAGGCGACTTGCTTTCCAGTCCGGATCTGGTGCGCAGTTACCTTAGCGCCCAGTTGCGGCATCAACCGCGCGAAGTTTTTGCCGTTTTGTTTCTGGATAGCCAAAATCGTCTGATCGCCTATGAAGAATTATTTTTCGGTACTATCGATGGGGCATCCATTTACCCACGGGAAGTCGTGCGGCGCGCCCTGGCCCATAATTGTGCGTCCGTGATTCTCAGCCACAATCACCCTAGTGGAGTAGCCGAACCGAGCCAGGCGGATTGCCGTATCACCCGCAGGTTACAGGAATCACTGGAGTTGATTGATGTGCGGGTAATAGACCATATGGTGGTGGGCGATAGCGCGGTGATTTCATTTGCGGAGCGTGGTTTACTCTGAAATCAGTCCACAAAATTGAGGGATGCCAGTTTTTTTGGTCAAAAAAACAGCTTTTCGTTGCTATTGGGGGACTGTTTTGGTATAAAACGCGGCTCTTTGCGGCAGGGTTGCGAAGGCGTATCAAAAGAGCGTCAATTCCGCGCAAATTTCCCTCTGGAATTTGCTGCTCCGACCCTGATCTAACCCGCGTTTAGGAAAGAATAGGCTGCTTACAACAATGCTCCAAGCTGGTTGTTAGTCTGTTTTACGGTTCTAACACAGCGCTTCCAGCTTAGCGCGCTGATTTTTTAATGAGGCAATAAAATGTCCAAGGTATGTCAAGTTACCGGTAAACGTCCCATTACCGGCAACAATGTTTCCCATGCAAAAAACCACACCAAGCGTCGTTTTTTGCCAAACCTGCAATCTCACCGTTTTTGGGTGGAAGCCGAGAAGCGTTTTGTGACTCTGCGCCTGACTCCAAAAGGTATGCGTATCATCGACAAGCGTGGCATTGACGCTGTGTTGGCTGATGTTCGTGCCAACGGCCACAAAGTGTAATTAGGAGCATTCGTCATGCGCGAAAAAATTCGTCTGAACTCTTCTGCTGGTACTGGTCACTTCTACACCACTGACAAGAACAAGCGCACCATGCCAGAAAAGATGGAAATCAAAAAGTACGATCCAGTTGTGCGCAAGCACGTGGTCTACAAAGAAGGCAAAATCAAGTAATTTGATTTTGGTTTCGCTAAAAAACCCGGTCTCTGTACCGGGTTTTTTATTGTCCGGAGTTTTCCACCCGCTAATAAAAAATGATCTAACGTCAAACGGCAGGATTTGGGGACCTGAACTACACTCATCCCAATAACACCGATAACAAATACGGCAAGTATCGCTGGAGCTCCACTTTTGAATACTCGTAAAGCCGCGTTGATACAGCCGCTCCAATACAGGTTTTCCCTATGACAGAAATCCGCGGACTTGACGCATGGATGACGACTCTCGCCGAACAAGAATTACCGACCCTCAACGCGGTTGTGAGAGAGATTTGTGAGCTGAGCGAAAATGAAAAATGCCGTGCAGAAGACCTTACCAAAATCATTCTGCGCGATGCCGATCTCACCTCCAAAGTATTAAAAATCGCCAACTCGGTGCATTACAACCCTTCATTCGCCTCGATCAAAACCGTCTCGCGTGCGATAGTCCATCTGGGCTTTGACAACCTGCGCAACATTACCCTCGCCACCACCTTGATTGAAAATTTTTTAAAAGGTAAACCCAAAACGCTGTTGATCCAAAGTCTTGCTCGCTCCTTCCATTCGGCGGTGCAGGCCAAGGCGATGGTGCCTTTTCTGGATGGTGAGAAAAAAGAACAAATTTTTATCGCGGCGCTGTTGCGCAATATTAGCGAATTGGCCCTTATCTCCACCGGGCGCAAAGTAGTAGAGGATTTTGTTGTGGCGCGCGATCAGGACCCCGCCGCAGAACATAGTCTTGCGCTCGATTATTTAGGCGTAGATACCAGTTTGTTGTCGCGCCATTTAATTAAAGACTGGACACTTGGTGATTTACTGAGTGAGGCCTGCGAAAACCATGTGCATTCCAGTCCGGCTGCGCGCGCGGTCAATCTGGGCAGCCAGATTAGTACTTATATCCACCGTGGCATGAAAAGCCAGGAGATGCAAAAGCTCTGTCAGCAAACTGCCAGCCTGTGCAAAATCTCCCTGGATGCAGCTAAAAAACAAGTATTGATGATGGCTGATGAAGCCTCGGTGATTGCCAAAATTTACGGAGTTGAGGTGCTCATCAGCGCCCTGCCTGATCCGGCTTTGTTGGAGGAAAAAGGGGTTCTGTCGGAGCGGCCGGATTATTTTTTCCAACAGCAACTCAACCAGATCCATAAAGCCATGCTGGAGGGCGAGGGGTTGCCAATCATTACCCAACTGTCACTGGCCGCTTTGCACGAAGGTTCCCATATTGCGCGCCTCGCCATTTTGGTGGTGGATCATAAAAGCAAACTGCTCGATGTCCGTTATGTCGCAGGTGCAGGTACGCATCTGTGGCGGCAGAAGGTGAAAATCAATCTTGAGCAGTTGCACAAAGGTGAATTGTTGCATGAATTTTTGCGCAATCAACAACCATTGTGGTATCAGCCTTCAGTGGTACAGAAAGACACAGGTGCACTGCAAATGATGGAGGCGAATGGTGCTATTTTTCTGGCGCCGCTGTTAGTGAATAAACGCCTGATGGGGATGATCTATGCAGATGCTGAAGCGGGAGAGTTCGATGCGCGACAATTTGAAGAATTCCAACTGATTGCCAACCAGTTGAATTTGATGATGCGCTTCAACGCAACCACCACTTAAAGTCATGCATGGGGAAAAAAAACCGCAACAGGTTTTAACCTGCTGCGGTTTTTTATTGAGGATATTTTTATCCCTGATGACTTATACGCACCCGGCGGCGCGCCAGTGCCAAACCTAGCAAACCAAATAAAAAAAGGAGCGCAGAGGTTGGTTCGGTAACCGAGATTAATTTTTTGAAGGCATGGTTATCACTTTCAAACGCGAAACCAGTGCTGGTTAATGTCACGCTATCGTAAGCATCGCTGCCAAAATCAAAATTGATGTAGCGATTGGAGCTGTAACTCAACTGGTTGCCATCGGCAAATTGGCCAACGATATCGGCACCGGAATAGCTCGCTACCAAGCTGTTGTTCAGATAAAAGCTGATGAAGTTATAGTTGTCAATCGAACCCCAGAAAAGACCAAAATAATCAGCGGCAGCACCCAGAGCGAAGCTCGCGCTCATGGTAGTAGTAGAAGGGTTAGGTACCGTTAAATAGGTCGAGTTAACCCCCATTGGTTGGGCGTATTGACCGCTTTGGTTGCCATTGACTAGCGCATAGTCGCCGCTACAGGTGCTATAACCGCAACCGGAATTAAAATCGATAGTAGTCGCGCCGACGGCTGAAGTATTGATCTCGCCAACAGCAGAAAGAGAAATTAGCGGCAGCGCCTGTGCAGCGCCAGCCGCTAACAAGAACGGGAACAGCAATACGGTAAACAGCTTTTTCATTTAACACTCCAGAATAAACAAACCGCGATAAGCTCGGGCCGGTAGATAAGCTATCCAAAAAATCAGTTCAGCAACTCGCAGGCCAGCCCCCTTCAAAAATGCGAATTGGTTCTTATTTTTTTGTGATGTAAGTCACATTTAAATCGTAGTTGGATTTCCGTTTATTTCCACGCCACAGAAAGAACATTTTGTTTTATTTTGACGATAAATGCGCCAAAAGCTGATTTATTTCTTATATCAACCGTTTACCATGTGACCGTTAGCGATAAAGCGAGGAAATTCTATGCCCGAGTTACCCGAAGTCGAAACCACCCTGCGCGGCATTGCACCTCACGTGGTTGGGCAAAAAGTGACGGGGATTGTCATTCGACAGCCGCGTTTGCGCTGGCCAATTACGGTCGGTTTTGCAGAAGCGGCCGCTGGGCGGCGGCTGGTAAATGCCTCGCGACGCGGCAAGTATTTGTTGTTGGACTTTGGCAATGGCCATGCGCTTATCCATTTGGGCATGTCGGGCAGCTTGCGCATCGTCAAAACAGATGAGCCGCCTTCATTTCACGATCACTTTGATCTGGTGTTTGGCAAACTCGCGCTGCGCTACTGCGATCCGCGTCGTTTTGGCTGTTTACTCTGGATCGAAGAGAAGCCTGAGCTACACAAATTGCTGGTAGATTTGGGGCCGGAACCGCTCACCGATACGTTCACCGCAGATTATCTTTACGCGCGCACGCGCAAGCGCAGCCAGGCAGTCAAGCAATTCATCATGGATAGTAAAATTGTGGTGGGCGTGGGAAATATCTACGCCAATGAATCCCTGTTTATGGCGGGCATAAAACCCACCCGCAAAGCGGGAACCCTGACGCGCAAAAATTGTGAAGATCTGGTGCGCGATATCAAATTTGTTTTGCAGCGCTCGATTGATCAAGGTGGGACAACATTGCGCGACTTTGTCGGAGGCGATGGCAAACCTGGTTATTTCAAGCAGGAATTACTTGTCTATGGTCGCGGCGGTGAGCCGTGCAACCTGTGTAAAAAGCCGCTAAAAGAGGTGCGCATAAATGATCGCACCACGGTGTATTGCGTGGATTGCCAGAGATAAGAGTGTGGGATTTCGCCGGTCTACTTGGCGAATTTGAGTTTCAGCGCGGCTTCGACCGGGCCGGCGACAAATTTACTGACATCGCCGCCGAGAAAGGCAATCTCGCGCACGATGGACGAGGAAATATAAGAAAGGTGTTCGGCTGGAGTCAGGAAAATACTCTCCATGGTTGGCGCCAGTGCGCGGTTCATGTTCGCCAATTGGAACTCGTATTCAAAGTCGGATACCGCGCGCAACCCCCGCAATACCGCTTGGGCATTTTGCTGGCGCACAAATTCCACCAACAAAATATCAAAGCCACACACACTTACATTGGGCACATGGGCCAAGGTTTCCTGTGCTAGTGCGACCCGCTCGTCCAGGGTAAATAGCGGGTTTTTGCGATTGCTCGCCGCCACTGCCACTATCACCTTGTCGAATAAACGGCAGGCGCGCTCAACCAAGTCGATATGGCCATTGGTAATGGGGTCGAAAGTACCTGGGTAGACCACTGTGCGCATAGGAGTATTCCGTGGTAGATGCCGGTCGGCGAGGCGCGCATGGTACAAAATTCACCGGTTACTGGCCAGCGAGAACGCCATCACATTGCATCAGTTTAGTTGTTATCCGTTGGGGTATGGCGATGATACAGGCGGAAGCTGACTTGACCGGCCTGTTTGACGCGGTGCAATTGCCAATTGGCGGGCAGTTGCAGTTGTGCATCGCGGGGTGCTTCCAGGTAAATCACAGCGTTATCTCCCAGCCAATTGTGGTGCTCCAGTGCGGCGGCAATTGGCTCCCACAAATCGAGGGCAAAGGGCGGATCGATAAACACGATATCGAACCTATGCGGTGCTGGTTGCTGGTTGAGCCGTTGCAAACTATCTACTTGTTCGACCCGGCCATTGTGCGCCTGCAGCAATTGCAAATTGTTTATCAATTGATGCGCGGCGGCTGCATTTTTTTCTAACAACAAACTGAATTGGGCTCCGCGTGATAAAGCTTCCAGCCCCAATGCACCCGATCCCGCAAACAAATCCAGACAATATGCGCCCTGGATATCCGGTGCCAACCAGTTGAACAATGTTTCGCGGATCCGATCACCGGTTGGACGCAGGCCATCGACATCGGGAAAGGTGAGTTTGCGCCCACGCCACAGGCCGCCAATAATACGTAACTGGTTATTGCCAATGGGCTTGTTGTTGCCAGCGCTTTTGGCGGCGAATTTTGCGACAAGTTTGGACAAAGGCATTTCTCTATCAACGAATCAGAAGTGGTAGGATAGCGGCTTTGTTGAATTTGCAGAATCACTATTCTGCGTGCGCGTACTACCCCGGTACTAACAGTCCCCTAGCTCACCAGACCAACACTATGTTTTTCAATCTGTTTAAAAAATCCGAAAAGCCCGACGCCGAAACTCCACCTGCAAGCGAATCGCCAGCCACTGCCGTACCAGAGGTGGAACTTACCCCGGAACAAGCACCTGCGGCGGTGGCAGAAACTGCGGAGGCACCCACCACCAAGCTCGGCTTCTTTGCCCGCATCAAAAAAGGCTTAAGCCGCACCAGCAGCAACTTCGCGGAAGGGCTGGGCAATCTGTTTCTCGGCCGTAAAACCATCGATGAAGACCTGTTTGAGGAGCTGGAAACCCAGCTGTTAGTAGCTGATGTCGGGATGGAAGCGACCAGTGAAATTATCGACAGCCTTACCGCTCGTGTTGCACGCAAGCAGCTCAATGATGTGGATACGCTCTATCAAGCCCTGCGTGAGCAGCTCACCGATTTGTTACGCCCGGTGGAACGACCGCTGGTAATTGATAGCAATAAGCAGCCCTACGTAATCCTCGTGGTCGGGGTGAATGGGGTGGGCAAAACCACTACGATCGGGAAACTCGCCAAGCGCCTGCAAAGCGAGGGCAAAAAAGTCATGTTGGCGGCGGGGGATACATTCCGCGCGGCGGCAGTCGAACAACTGCAAGTATGGGGCGAGCGGAATAACGTTCCTGTAATCGCCCAACATACGGGGGCGGATTCTGCTTCGGTAATTTATGACGCACTTAATGCCGCCAAAGCACGTGGAATCGATGTCATCATCGCCGACACCGCTGGCCGACTGCACAATAAAAACCATTTGATGGATGAGCTGTCCAAGGTCAAGCGTGTCATGGCCAAGCTCGACGATTCAGCGCCGCATGAAGTGTTATTGGTGCTGGATGCGGGTACTGGTCAAAATGCAGTGAACCAAGCCGAGCAGTTCCGCGATGCGGCGGGCGTTACCGGACTTGTACTGACCAAACTTGATGGCACGGCCAAAGGCGGGGTGATCTTTGCCCTGAGCAAAAAATTTGCGTTGCCGGTGCGTTTTATTGGCGTCGGTGAAGCTATTGATGACTTGCAGCCCTTTGCGGCTGAACCCTTTATCAAAGCACTGTTTAACCAAGCGGATGCTTCTTAATAAAATAGCAAACAGGGCTTGTTGTGATTCGATTTGAGACCGTAAGCAAACGTTATGACACCGGCTATGAAGCTTTGGCGCGAGTGGATTTTGAAGTGGAGGCCGGGGAAATGCTGTTTCTTACCGGCCACTCAGGTGCCGGTAAAAGTACCCTGATGAAGCTCATCATGTTGATGGAACAGCCCTCTAACGGCCATGTGTATGTCGATGGACATCATTTGGCACGTCTGCCGAAAAGCCAGATCCCATACTTCCGCCGCAATATAGGCGTTGTCTTCCAAAATCACCAATTGCTGTTTGACCGCACGGTGTACGACAACGTCGCCTTGCCGCTGCAAGTGGCGGGTTATCCTTATCAGGAGATCGGCAAGCGTGTGCGCGCCGCCCTGGACAAAGTAGATCTGCTCGACAAAGAGCGTTGCAATCCAGTGGTCTTGTCCGGCGGGGAGCAGCAGCGCGTAGGTATCGCCCGCGCAGTGGTCAATAAACCGACCCTACTATTGGCGGATGAGCCAACCGGTAACCTCGACCCGGAGTTATCCAACGAAATCATGACCTTGTTCCGTCAGTTTAACGAAGTGGGCACAACAGTGATGATCGCTACCCACGATATTGAGTTGCTCAAACGCATGAACAAACGGGTACTTGGTTTGGTTCAAGGCAAGCTTGTGCATGATGGGGTGCTCTGGTGAAATCAAATCGACCTTCCAAACCCGAGCGGCGCCCCAATCGTATGGGTGCCAGCGTTGATACCCGCAGTGATCGGCTGCGCCGCGAACCGCCACGTACAGAAAATACCCGTCCGCAGGGTGCGGTACAGAGTCACATGTCCTGGCGTGACAAGTTCGATGCCTGGAGCGCTCATCACAGCAACTCTGCGATTGAAAGCCTGTTGCGCCTGCTAGACACTCCTTTGCAAAGCTTGATGACCTGGTTGGTCATTGCCATTGCCATTGCGTTGCCGGCAGCGCTGTTTGTGGTATTTAACAATGTGCAGCAAATTGGCCAGAGCTGGCAGGATTCCAGCCAGATTTCGGTATTCCTGAAAAAGGATGCTACTGCTAACCAGGCCCAGGATCTACGCGGCCGCTGGGCCAAGCGCCCGGACGTAGCCCAGGCGACTTATGTATCGCCCGACCAGGCGTTGGAAGAATTCAAGTTGGGGTCGGGGCTGGGTGAGCTGGCTAATCATCTCGATGAAAACCCGTTACCGGCGGTGATCCTTATCAAACCTAAAATCGGTGGCAATACACCCGATGCACTTACTTCCCTGCAGCAGTCGCTGGTCGCCGATCCACTGGTGGCCGACGTGCGCCTGGACATGCTCTGGGTAAAACGCCTGCATCAATTTATCACGGTGGCGGAGCGGTTCGTGGTCGCCCTGGCGGGGCTTTTAGCTTTGGGCGTTTTACTGGTGATCGGCAATACCATCCGTATGGCGATAGAAAACCGGCGCGATGAAATCGTGGTTGTGAAACTGGTGGGCGCCACTGACGCTTATGTGCGCCGTCCTTTTCTGTACACAGGTCTTTGGTATGGAGTGGGTGGCGGCATAGTTGCAGCGATCCTGCTGGCAATTGGTTTTTGGTGGTTATCGGTGCCTGTTACAAAGCTCGCTGACTTATATCAAAGTAGTTTTCGATTACAGAGCCTGGATTTTATCGAAAGCTTGCAGCTGATTTTGATTGCCGGGTTAACCGGCTTATTGGGAGCCTGGATCGCAGTAGCGCGGCACTTATATTTGATCCAGCCGCGTTGACAGCCGGCCCGGTAACGTCTTTTCGAGGTGCAATATCCCCGTAAAGTGAACTTTTTCGGCGTTGGCACAACCAATAAGTGAATGGTACACTCGGGCAATATTGAAAATGGAGGTAAACATGAGCACAAGCACAAGTCTGCAACCTATTGGCATTCTCGCCCCCGGTGCAAACCTGAATGCCTATGTTCAGGCGGTCAGTAGCTTCTCTATCCT
>JAJQJO010000237.1 GCA_021323495.1 Cellvibrio sp.
ATGCGCGCCCGTATCCGCCGCATCGCGCGTGAACACGGCAACCCCGGCATGATCATGGTCGACTATCTGCAGTTGATGACGGTAGCGGGTGGCGGTGAAGGCCGTACGCAGGAAATCTCCGAAATTTCGCGCTCGCTTAAAGGTATCGCCAAAGAATTTGAATGCCCAATGATTGCACTTTCGCAGCTAAACCGCGGCGTGGAACAGCGCCCCAATAAACGTCCGATGAACTCGGACTTGCGTGAATCGGGCGCCATTGAGCAGGACGCCGACGTAATTCTGTTCATCTACCGCGACGAATATTATAACGAGGACAGCCCCGATAAAGGCATGGCCGAGTTGATTATCGGCAAGCAACGTAACGGCGAAATCGGCACCTGCCGTGCCGCCTTCGTCGGCAAATACACCCGCTTCGATAATCTGGCGCCTGAGTATATGCAGCAGGGTGGTTATGAATAGCCAAGCCCGCTTGCTCGATAAACTCTGCGCGACTATCGTCCCCGGCAAATTGGAGTGGATTGGTTTACGCAGTGAAAGACGTGGTGAAGTGGTGGTTGTCGATCAGGCCGAAGCGTTTGTTGATCTGGGCTTGGAGGGTGACCACCGG
The DNA here is from genome assembly GCA_021323495.1 of Cellvibrio sp. Lineage (GTDB taxonomy): Bacteria > Pseudomonadota > Gammaproteobacteria > Pseudomonadales > Cellvibrionaceae > Cellvibrio. The sequence continues at coordinate 608 of JAJQJO010000237.1, forward strand.
ATGAAAAAAACACCCGGTTCCGCGCGTCAGGTCACCTTGATCAGCAGCGAATATATCCAGCAAATTTGCCGGCACACCGGACACGATTCGATCGATCCCCGCTTATTGCGCCGCAATCTGGTGATCTCCGGTATGAATATGAATTTGCTCCGTTACCAGCGCTTGCAAATCGGCGAAGTCATCCTCGAAACCAATGCCCTCTGTCACCCATGCTCACGTATGGATGAAGCCCTCGGCGCCGGCGGTACTGCCGGTATGTTTGGTTATGGCGGCTTATGCGCCAAGGTGATTCAGGGTGGCATTATGCGCTTGAGTGATGCGGTGGTGCGTCTGCCATTAGTTAATGATCAGGGCAGGCTTTTCCCTTAGTTTATGGTTATTTATTGACCAGAAAATATACTTCTCAATCCTGACCGTGTATTATCGCGCGCCCGAATCCAAGCCGATATTAACGGCAATTTGAGGCATGAATATGCAGGTTTTCCACCATATCCAATCCCTTCGTGAAGCCTTGGCTGCCGAGCGCAAAGCCGGTAAACGTATTGGATTTGTGCCGACCATGGGCAACCTGCACAGCGCGCATATCGAGTTAGTGAAGATCGCCCAACGAAATTGCGATGTGGTAGTGACCAGTATTTTCGTCAATCCGCTCCAATTTGGTTTGAATGAAGACTGGGATAAATATCCGCGTACTCTTGCGGCTGATTCGTCCAAGCTGGAATCGGTTGGTTGTAATTACCTGTTTTGCCCCGATGAAAAAGAAATCTATCCCAATGGTATGGCGGAGCAGACTCGGGTTATCGTGCCGACCATGACCGATGTGCTCTGCGGCGCTAGTCGCCCTGGCCACTTTGAAGGCGTGACAACCGTAGTCACCAAGTTGTTTAATATCGTGCAGCCGGATGAAGCGGTGTTCGGGATCAAGGATTTCCAGCAGTTGGCGGTGATCCGCCGGATGGTGGAAGACCTGTGTATTCCGGTTAAAATCACCGCTGGCGAGATCTTCCGCGAAGCCGATGGTTTGGCGATGAGTTCACGCAATGGTTTTATAACTGCGGATGAGCGTCCGAAAGTGGCGGTACTCAACCGTAGTCTGAATGCGATCAAGCAGGCGATAGCGGATGGTCGCCGCGATTTTACGGTACTGGTGGGCGAGGCGCGTGCGCAGATTGAAGCGGCCGGGTTTCGAGTGGACTACATCAGTATTTGCAATAGCCGCACGCTGGAAATGGCGGCACATGATGATCGGGAGATCACTATACTCGGCGCCATGTATACGCAAGGTGCACGATTGATTGACAACGTTTCTGTGGTGCTGGGTTAGTTTTCTAACGCGCTACACAAGTGATTCCCCGGAGGATTCCATGCTTTCACATATGCTTAAAGCAAAATTACACATGGCCAAAGTCACCCAGGCAGAGCTGTGGTACGACGGTTCCTGTGCAATCGACGCGAATTTGGTGGCCCTTGCCGGCATGCGCGAATTCGAGCAGATCGATATTTACAACGTGAACAACGGCGAGCGTTTTCACACCTACATTATTCTTGCTGAACCGGGCTCAGGTACCTTCTCGATGAACGGTGCTGCCGCGCGTAAAGTGGCGGTGGGTGATCGCGTGATTATCGCGACCTATGGTCACTTCACCGAAGCGGAGCTGATCAACCACAAACCCAAGCTGGTATATTTGAATGAAGACAACACTGTAAATCGTACGACCAATACGATTCCCATGCAGGTCGCATAGTCGACCCGGTAATATGCAGGGTAAGTTGTTGTCAAAAAAGGTCGCTGAGCGGCCTTTTTTTATAGTTTTATATGATTCAGGAGCAGGTTATGGCAAGCAAAACTGACGAAATCCTCAAACGTCATGACGATCTGCACAAGGCAGACGGCGAAACTGAAAAAGAACATACGCTGCAAGAAAATGCCAAACAACGAGCACTTCATCCTGATCACATTAATGCAGGCACTGCATTTGACTGGGAAGACATGGATGCGTACGCGAAAGAGCTTGAGCGTTTGGATCGTGAAGGTCCAGGAATTAAAAAATCCTGAGCCATATGCGCCTCACATCAGGGCATGATTTACACTTTTTGCGCCTTTTTGGACAACGTTGTCATTGAGCTTTAAGCTCCAATCCTGCTAAGCTTGACCCCGGTTAATTGCGTGGATGTTGCGTGTCACCAATTTCATCCGTCGTTAACCTCTCGATCAATAACAAGATAACGGCAGTGAGATAAAACCATGTCAGAAGTACATCTGTATCCGGTTCCTGAAAGCTTCAAATCCAAGGCGGCAATTAATCTGGCACGCTATAAGGAAATGTATGACCAATCGATTAATGCGCCCGACATCTTTTGGGCGGAGCAGGCAAAAACTTTCCTGACATGGGAGAAGCCTTGGTCGCAAGTGGCCAAAAGTGATTTGCGCAAAGGCGAAGTTTCCTGGTTTATTGATGGCAAACTGAATGTCAGTGTTAATTGCATCGACCGCCATTTACCCGCGCGCGCTAACCAAACGGCGATTATCTGGGAAGGTGATGACCCTTCTGAAGACCAATTTATTAGCTATCAGGAATTGCACGACCAGGTGTGTCGCCTTGCTAATGCGTTGCGCGAGCGCGGTGTGAAAAAAGGGGATCGCGTTTGCATCTATATGCCGATGATTCCTGAGGCCGCTTATGCGATGTTGGCTTGTACCCGCATCGGCGCGATCCATTCAATCGTATTTGGCGGATTTTCTCCCGAGGCGTTGAAAGACCGTATCCAGGATGCCGATTGCCAGGTGGTGATTACATCAGATGAAGGCTTGCGTGGTGGCAAACGCGTACCTCTGAAAAAGAATGCCGATATTGCTCTCGCCCAGTGTCCCGGTGTGCACACCTGCATAGTGGTCAAGCGCACCGGCGGTGATATCGCCTGGGATGAGCAGCGTGATTTCTGGTACGAAGAACTGGTCGAGCGTCAGGCCAATGATTGTGAGCCCGAGGTTATGGATTCCGAAGATCCATTGTTCATCCTTTACACCTCCGGCTCCACTGGCAAACCCAAGGGAGTATTGCACACCACCGGCGGTTATTTGCTGCAAGCAGCGATGACTCACAAGTATGTATTCGATTATCAAGAGGGTGATATTTACTGGTGTACTGCCGATGTGGGTTGGGTAACCGGCCACAGCTATATCGTTTATGGCCCGCTTGCCAACGGCGCGACTACGCTGATGTTTGAAGGTGTACCGACTTATCCGGATGCGTCGCGCTGCTGGCAAGTGATCGACAAACACGGCGTCAATAGTTTTTACACCGCGCCCACCGCCATTCGTGCCCTGATGGGTGCTGGAGATGACTTCGTCACCAAAACCTCACGCGCCAGCTTGAAGATACTCGGCAGTGTGGGCGAACCGATTAACCCTGAGGCTTGGGAATGGTACTACCGCGTGATTGGTGACAGCCGTTGCCCGATCATGGATACCTGGTGGCAAACCGAAACCGGCGCACACATGCTCACCCCTTTACCTGGTGCGATTGATCTCAAGCCCGGCTCGGCAACGGTTCCGTTCTTTGGTGTTCAGCCAGTGCTGCTGGATCCGGAAGGCAAAGAGGTGATCGGTGCTGGTGAGGGCAACCTCTGCATCAAAGCCGCCTGGCCGAGCCAGATACGTACCGTTTACGGTGATCACCAGCGCTGCATCGATACTTACTACAGCACTTATCCCGGCTACTACTTCACTGGTGATGGTGCGCGCCGCGATGCCGACGGCTATTACTGGATTACCGGCCGTGTAGACGATGTACTGAACGTATCCGGTCACCGCATGGGCACCGCTGAAGTGGAAAGCGCACTGGTATTGCACGACAAAGTCGCTGAAGCTGCGGTAGTCGGCTATCCCCATGACATCAAAGGCCAGGGTATTTACGCTTACGTAACCCTGATGGCGGGCGAGCAGCCAAATGACGAATTGAAAAAAGAATTGCTGGCGCTGGTCGTGAAAGAGATTGGTGCTATTGCTCGCCCTGACATTATCCAATGGGCACCGGGCTTGCCAAAAACCCGCTCGGGCAAAATCATGCGCCGGATTCTGCGCAAAATAGCTGCCAATGAGCTGGATTCCCTCGGCGATATATCAACGCTTGCCGATCCGGCGGTGGTGAATGAATTAATTGCCAATCGCGCCACTAAATAATCGTTTAAGTCGCGTTGTACCAAACAAAAGGCCGCCTCACAAAGGCGGCCTTTTGTTTTACAATTCAGCTTCTTTTTGTCGATTAGATACTTGTTTATGTCCAGCAAAATCCCCGATGCCGATATCTTCCTCCAACAAATGAAGGATGTGAAACCCATTAAGGTGGAAGAAAAAGTTACCCTGGCGCCCGCGCATCAGGACAAAACCAGCGTAGCAACCCGCCGCAAAGCGGCGACTGCCGAGCTCGCGAAGGATAAAAATTTCCTCTCGGGCGAATACATCGAGCCGCTTGATCCACTCGCCGTGATTGAATTCAAACGTGATGGTGTACAAAACGGTGTCTACCGCAGCTTGCGCATGGGTAAATACCAAATCGATGCACGTCTCGATCTACACAATATGACGGTCGATCAAGCGCGCACCGCTGTATTCCAATTTATCAAAGACTGCATGACCCACGACATCCGCTGCGCACTAATCACTCATGGCAAAGGTGAGGGGCGCGAGCAACCCGCGCAATTAAAAAGCTGTGTCGCCCATTGGTTGCCGCAATTTCCTGAAATTCTCGCATTTCATTCTGCGCAAAAAGTCCATGGCTGGGTTGGCGCAACCTACGTGTTGTTACGCAAAAGTGAAAAGAAAAAGCTGGAAAACTGGGAGTTGCATAATAAGCCCTGATTGAATTGGCTGGGGAGCGAGAAGGTCAAATACACCATAAATATAATGTTCGGAACGAGGTGTTTATGCTCAAAAAATATCTATTCTTATTAGCCTTGCTACTGGGCATAACAACGTCAGCATTTGCGCAGCAAACCAATAGACAATTTGTATTAGACAATACTGAAATCATCCCCATTCATTCAAAAATTACCGGAAGGCATCATGAGCTGGTTGTAGTGTATCCCTCCAGTTATAAAACCAATCCCGGCAAAAAGTATCCGGTCCTTTATTATCTCGATGCTTATTGGGATACGCCGTTGTTGGTCTCAACCTACGGTAATTTAATTTACGACAACCAGGTGCCCGAATTTATTATGGTCGGGTTGTCCTATCCTTCCGGTGCTGATTATGGCAAGGAACGGCAGCTGGACTACACATTTACAGCGGTGGATGAACGATCGGGGAAAGCGGGTTTATTTCTGGATTTTATTAAAGGCGAAGTTGCGCCATTGATCGAAACCCGCTATCGCGGGCAAAAAACTGACAGGATTATTTCAGGTAATTCCTTGGGTGGATTGCTCGCCATTACCGCAGCCTATCAAATGCCTGATTTTTTCTCGGGCTACATCGCAATAAGCCCCGCCGTAGAGTGGGATCACCAGGCTCTGGTTAAATTGGATAACGATTATGCAAAACACCATAAAGTATTAAATGGTCGTATGTTTATGTCCTACGGCTCCACCGAGTATCCAGCGTTTCGCGATCCAATAATCCAATTTCAAAAGCAACTCGCCGCGCGCAAATAT
>JAJQJO010000238.1 GCA_021323495.1 Cellvibrio sp.
CACCTGGGTGGAGTCATAATCCAGCGGCTTGATAGTGTCCAGGTTGATGGTGCCCGATACCCCGCCTTCAGAAATCCAGGCTTGCGGGGTCTTGTAGACTTGCGCGGCGTTAATCAATTCCGAGGGGAATTGGTCGTAACGGACGTTGCGAGTCTCTTCCAGAATCGCCACTTCACGGCCATTCAGGGTAGTGAAACCGAGCATGCCGCCCATGCCGCGGATTGAAATCTGGCTGCCGTTACCGCGGTCGCGGTCTTGCGCCAGGCCGGGCAGGCGTTTCAGGGAGTCACTGATAGAGACATCCGGCAGTTGGCCAATATCTTCAGCGGAAATCGCCTCGACTACACTCGCAGAAGTGCGTTTGATTTCCGCTGCGGACTGCAAGCTTTTCAGGAATTTGCCGGTGACGACAACTTCTTCTACCAGCTCATTCTGGCTGGCGGTGCTTTGGGCAGAGACGATCGGGGCGAGCAGGCTCACAGCCATAAAAAGGCTGGTATGGACAAATCGGGTTGATGGGTTGTGTTTCATGGCTTCCTCTCTTGTTTGTTATATATATCATATTTATAGGCTTAATTTTACCCAGTCGTTAAGAACTGTCAAGAGGGTGACGCGTTTATATAATTGTATTACAAATAAATAGACCTGGATGAGAGTTAGTTTTGGCGCCAAAATTGGTTAGAATCCGCTTCTTACCCTCAGCGTCCCCGTCGTTTGGCTGCCTGCCTGGTTATTTGGCTTAGGCCTGGTTAAAAAGGAATGGAAGATAAAACATGATTATAGTTCCCACGGAAAAACAATTGGATTGGCGCAACGCCCCCATCGTGTTATGCGCGCTGGTTTTGATCAATGTGATGGTCTTTTTTTTCTACCAAAGCGGCGATACCAAAAAAATTATCGAGGCGATGACCAACTATGTAGCCAAGGATTATCTGACACACGAATGGCCGGTCTTTGAAAAATTCCTGGAGGAGCAACAGGAAACAGAATTATTGAAGGAGTATCGCCAGCAGTACCAGGATGATGAGCACGACGAGATCATTGGCGATATCGTGATGAATGAAGCCTTCTACGCTTATCTGCAAAAAAATTACCGCACTTACTTTACTCCGGATTATTACGCTGAATGGGCACCTGAGCGCACGCGTCTGCATACGCAGCTGCAATCGGTGAGTTATATAGCCAACGGCTTGCGCGCAAGTCATGTGCGGATCTTTAGCTTTCTAACCCATCAATTTTTGCACGGCGATATCATGCATCTGCTGGGCAATATGTTCTTTTTAATTATCTGTGGTTTTGCCGTAGAAGCGGCGATAGGTCACTGGCGATTCTTATTATTTTATTTGCTGTCCGGTGTTGCTGCCGGTTTTGCGCAGGTAGCTTCTGATTGGAGCAGTAATACCCCGCTGGTGGGGGCGTCGGGTGCTATCTCGGGTGTGATGGCAATGTACCTCGCGGTTTTCCGCTTAAAGAAAATCGAATTCTTTTACTGGTTTTTCTTTTTTGTCGGTTACTTCCGTGCCCCTGCATTGTTGATTCTGCCGTTTTATATCGGCAAGGAAATTTACAGTTATCACAGTGATACCGAATCCAATGTGGCCTTTATGGCACACGCCGGTGGATTTGTGGCGGGAGCGATATTGATCGGCATCGCCTGGTTATTGAATCGCAATACGCTTAATACGCAGTACATTGAAGCAGACCAGACGGTTGATCCACGCCAACAACAATTGGCAGATATTTATGCCGCCATTGAGAAGCACCGTTTTGAACAGGCGCTGGTTCTGGTGGATGCGCTGATTCAGGAGAAAGGGCTGACGTTTGATGTGGCGATGATTCGCTACAACCTGTTAAAAATTTCCCGTGACGATGCCTATTTGCCCGCGACATTGAATTTGTTAACGGTGCCGTTACTGGCACCGGAAGACATTAAAAAACTGGATAAGGTCTGGAAAGATAATCCCGAGGTGCATCCACAATTATCTGAACAGGCGGCGTTAAAACTGGGTATGCAATTTACCGTATTGGAAAGCCCGCAATCAGCTGAACAGTTATTTGTGCAGTTGCAGGCGCGCGGTTGTAAAAATCCTGCGCTTTCAGTTTATGCCAGTAAATTGGCCGCTGCGTTCCAGCGCTTGCGCGATGCCGGCAAAAAATCCTATTACGATGGACTGGCCAAACAACTCGCACAGGGAGCCGAACGTGGATTACTGTAAATATCACCCATTGGATGGTGCTACCTATGCGTGTCGCGCCTGCAATATTTGCCAGTGCGATAAATGTGTCGATGATGAGCATCGTGCAGCCCATTGTTTTGTATGCGGTGCGGTGCTTGAAAGCCTCGGTTCTGCAAACACGGTGGAACCTTTTTGGCGCAGGTTAAAAGAAGCGTTTAAATATCCGGTCAATGCTAATTCCATGAGCCTGATTGTGATCACCGCACTTATTTCGGTGCTTGCGACGCTGATGCCATTTTTATGGATTTTATCGCTGGTACTGTATTTGTTTGCTGCTGGCTCCATCATGAAATACAGCTTCACTTGCCTTGAGCGCACCGCCATGGGTGAGATGAAAGCGCCGGATGTGATGGACGCTTATTCAGGCGGTATCACGTTGTTATTGCAGTTGGTATTGATGACGGTTGTGTTAACCGTCATTGCCGGCGCTGCCTATTATTACCTTGGCCCCGCATTGGGCGGATTGTTAGGTTTTATTGCGGTTTTTTCGTATCCGGCAATTTTGATCCGTTTTGCGCAGACCGAAAGCATGCTGGAAGCGATGAATCCATTTGCTGCTGTTGCGCTTATGGCCGCGATTGGTTTGCCGTACGGTTTGTTGATTGTATTTATGCTGATCATGATGACGTCGGTCGGTGTGTTGCATGAATGGATAGGTGCATTGGTTCCAGCGGTTTCCTATTTATTGCAATCTATTGTGTCCAATTATTACACCGTAGTGATGTTCCATTTGATGGGATATATGTTGTTTCAATATCAGGAACAGCTGGGCTATAGCGCCCGCTCCGACGAGGATGATGAAACGCCTGATCGCAGTGAACAGGAGCGCCTGGCGGCAAAAATTGACGTAATGTTAAAAGAGGGCGACTACGAAGAGGTGGTTAAACTTTATTACCAAGCATTTAAAAAGTTTCCAAATGAAGTGATTTTTTTTGAAAAGTTTTTTGATTTGCTTTATGTATGTAAGAAAGCGGTGTTGATGGCAGATTATGGGCTTACCTATCTGGAATTCCTCAACCGGCGTAAAAGGTTCGATAAGCTGACACCGACACTCAAGCAAATATTATTTGTCGCACCGGATTATTTGCCTGATTCGCCCACAATGCGTGTGCAGTTGGCGACTTTACTAAAACAGCAGGGCGATGTGAAATTAGCAGTGAAATTGCTTAATGGTATGCATAAGTTATATCCCGAATTTGCGGGCCTGCCGGACGCATACCAGTTATTGGCGGATACCTTGGATGAAATACCCAATATGCACGCGCAGGCAGAAAAGTGCAGGCAAATGGCGGTACAGTTAAAACGCAAGGTGGACGAGCGGCAAGCAGCACTGGCATTGCAAGTAGAACAAAAACGCGCGCAGGATGCACAAGCCTTGAATAAAACCACCGGGGTGAAAGCGGTACGCAAAGGCCCGCCACCGGGAACGACATTAAGTGGAATTACCCTGGAATTGGTGCCGCTTGAACCTGTTGTTGCAAAAACAGATGCGGATGATGCTACGGCATAACGTATATCTATTAACCTTCTGTAAGTGATGCCGGCGCAACCGCAATAAAACTGCCGGTATCACTCTCGTCTTTTAATGCAATTCCCGAACATTGCATGCGCAGTGCCGCTGCGCATAACCACAATAATTTTTTTGCCGCAGCCGCGTACACCAAACCTTCCGGGCGTACATTGGAAATGCAATTGCGGTCAGCATCGGTGCAACCGAGTTTGGCGTTGTAGGTGAGGTAAATGCCCAGGCTATCGGGCGAACTTAATCCCGGTCGCTCGCCGATCAACATTGCGACCATACGCGCGTTTAATAATTCACTGGCTTCATCCGCCAATGCCACTCGTGCTTGTTGTGCAATCACGATTGGGCCTAAATTCCAATGCGGCGGTATTTGCAATTGAATTTCGGCAATCAATTTTGCCGCTTGTTGGCTAACCGCCGTAGAAGAAAGACCGTCACCAATAACCAATAATAAATCGATGTTTTTTTCAGGATGGTGGAAATAGTGGTGTTGGGAGTATTGTTGCAACAATGAAACGCTGGTCTCATCCAGGCGCCGCCCTAAATCCGGACGCAATAAATAGCTGTGGCGATCTGTTGCGCGGCTGTGTACTTGTAGTGTCGTTAATCCTTGCGCATGTAATTGGTCGGTGAGCGAATTCACATCTAACGCGAGATGGACTGCATCTCGGGCCATCGCATGGGCGCAACTAAAATCCAACACTGCTTTAGTGGTTAAACTGCTGCCCGTGCGCCCGAGTGCGATGCGCGCCTGGGTAAATTGTTTTAAGTCCTGCCATGGATCTTCAATGCTGACCGGTGTCAGGGAGCCAGCCTGTTGGGAAATTGTTGCAGTAATGGATGTTGTTGGCTGATGGGGCGCACTTGTCCCGCCGAATCCATAATGTTCATTTTCTTGAGCCATTGTTCAAACTCCGGCGCGGCTTTTAAGCCGAGAATTTTGCGCAAGTAAAGTGTGTCGTGAAACGAAGTGGTTTGGTAATTCAGCATAATATCGTCGGCGCCGGGAATGCCCATTAAAAAGGTCAGGCCGGCGTTGGCGAGCAATGTCATCAGGGTGTCCATATCATCCTGGTCAGCTTCAGCATGATTGGTGTAACACACATCGCAACCGAGTGGCACGCCCAATAATTTTCCACAAAAATGATCTTCAAGTCCCGCGCGGATAATTTGTTTGCCGTCGTATAAATATTCGGGCCCGATAAACCCTACAACCGTGTTGGTAAGTAATGGCGATAAATGCCGCGCTATTGCATAAGCGCGCGCCTCACAGGTTTGTTGGTCAACCCCGTGATTGGCGTTGGCAGAAAGTGCCGAGCCTTGGCCGGTTTCAAAATACATTACGTTATCGCCGATGGTGCCGCGTTTAAGTGAAAGTGCCGCGTCACGCGCTTCGGCTAACAAGGCGATATCAATACCAAAACTTTTATTAGCCAGCTCAGTGCCGGCAATGGATTGGAACACCAAATCCACCGGCGCGCCTTTTTCAATTAACTGGATCTGATTGGTAACGTGGGTGAGGATGCAAGACTGGGTGGGGATTTCAAATTGCTGGATCACACCGTCAACCAAATAATAAAGCTCCATCAATGCTGATAAATTATCAGTGGCCGGATTAATACCAATCACTGCATCGCCCGAGCCATACAGCAAACCATCGATTAACGATGCCGCTATACCGCGCGGATCATCCGTTGGATGATTGGGTTGAAGGCGCGCAGAAATATGGCCGGCCAAGCCGATGGTATTGCGAAAGCGGGTGATAACAGAACATTTTTTTGCAACCAGGATTAAATCCTGGTTGCGCATTAATTTGCTGACCGCAGCGGCCATCTCCGGTGTGATTCCGCGCGCAACGCGAGCGAGGGTTTCCGTGGTGGCGATATCGGATAACAGCCAGTTGCGAAAATCCGCAACGGTTAAATGGCTGATCTCGGCAAAGGCTTGTTTATCATGAGTGTCGATGATCAAGCGTGTGACTTCATCGCTCTCGTAAGGAATTAATAATTCTTGCAGGAATTGTGCGAGCGGCACGTCAGCCAGGCACATACGCGCCGCCATTCGCTCCACATAAGTCGCTGCTGCGACACCGGCGAGGTAATCGCCGGAGCGCGCGGGCGAGGCTTTTGCCATCACGTCTTTTAAATCGCGAAACTCATAGGTTTGCACACCCAGAGTATGTTTGTAACTCATAGTATCCCCGCACATCCGCTTGAGCCTGATAGCTCAAGCTTAGCAGATCGTTTTTTGCAATCTCCAGCTTATCAAGCGGTTGTTGCAATCGCATTATCCGATGAAGCGTCGCGGTGACGTTGGGTCATACTGAAGTATACAAATGCCAGTGCCATCAATATCGCAAAGAGCAGGGCTAATTGCGGATTGAAATAAATCATAGTCAGTAAACAAATGACGGCAAGGACAGCGCAATGGTAGGGAATGCCGGGTAGGCAATAGCAACAAACGGGCGGTCGAGGAAGGGTTCTTTGATGCGC
>JAJQJO010000239.1 GCA_021323495.1 Cellvibrio sp.
GCAATACCTACATCCAGGCAGCAGAGCTGTGCGATTTTGAATTGCGCATCGCCACACCTAAAGGTTTTGAGCCGGAAGATGAATTTGTGACGCCATACCAGCATCGCGTCAGCCTGAGCAACGATCCACGTACCGCTGTCGCCGGTGCCGATCTGGTTGTCACCGATACCTGGGCCTCTATGGGCCAGGAAGATGAAAAGAAACAACGCGAAAAAATCTTCAGCGGCTACCAGGTTAATAAAGAATTGATGAGTCTTGCCAAAGCTGATGCACTCTTCATGCATTGCCTGCCGGCCTATCGTGGCAAAGAAGTCTCGGCAGAAATCCTTGATGCGCCCGATGCAGTCGTTTGGGAAGAAGCTGAAAACCGTATGCACGCACAAAATGCACTGATGGAGTTCCTGTTCAACCAGTGATCCAGACGCAGTTCCCTCAACAATAAAAAGCCCGCTACTTTCTTACGAAATAGCGGGTTTTTTATTGGGCACCAAAATGGGCTCATAATAGACAACGTTGTCCAACAGTGCACCAACACCAATCAAACAAAAACACCAAAAAAATCCACGCGGTAACACTTTTTTAAAAAAATGACCCAAAATGTGTCTTTTAATAACTTATTAAGATTTAAATAAAATTTAATATTCTTTATATGAATAAAAACGATCAATTATTCCGTTTTAGTAAAAAAACAGTCTGAAAATTCGTAACAAAAAGTAACAAACAAAAATCTGGCATGCCTATAATCCTGCCGTGGGTGCTGTTAAACATTCCGGTTTAAATTACTTTCCTGAGGGTTCTATCATGTCAAAAATGTTTATATCTAAAGTCATTGCCGCTGCTTCTTTAATTAGCCTGTCAACGTTGTCTACACAGGTGAGTGCCGAGGCATTTGTTTCCTACAAAGAAATTCCGGGTGTCGTAGCCGGCGTAAACCCGGTCGAGAGTACTATCACCATCACGACCAAAGATGGTGTTACCAAAACCTTTAATGTTATTAAAGGGGCAAAAGTGGCAACTACCAAAGGTCGCGCGATGTCTCTCTCTACCCTGGCAAAAGGCGATACTGTTGTATTGAAAAATCGCGTCTCCGATCCAATCGCAGGCGAAATCAAAGGCAAGATATTGGCAATCAACGAAAAAGACATGACTGTCAAATTGCGTGAACACAATACAAAAAATATCGTGCATGTGAAATTTACGGATAGCACTGGTGTGTCGGCCGCCGACTCAGTTGCAAACTTGCGCAGAGGCAATGACCTGGTAGTGCCTTTAGCTACTAAATAACAACAGCTTAAATATTTATAATTATTACTGTTGCATTGACCGCTGCAATGAGCCCCGTCCAGGGGCTTGTTGTTTCCTTTCAAATCGCCCTCCTTTAAGAAACCTTTGTGCTCGCAAGAATTTAAAGAAATTAATTCAACGTGCAATCATGTTACGCAAATTCCCACCAAAAAGTATGCAACCGTTTACCTATGCAGCCCTTGTCGCTCGAATCTTCACAAGAAAATAAATCATTTTTTATGCATACGTATTCACACTGGTTAGCCAAATTATTTGCCGTATTCTGATCGTGGAAGTTGTTGCTGCAGACCTGACATGCATGCATACCTAATAAAGATAATCATCAAACTTCGGTAACCATTATGAAAACACTCCCCAAACTCCTGTTTGCTTTTTTGTTATGCCCATTAATTTCGACTCCCGTTATTGCCCAAACGACCTTTGTCCATTTGTTTGAATGGAAGTGGAATGACATCGCCTCCGAATGCGAAAACTTTTTAGGCCCCAAGGGTTATGCTGCCGTGCAAGTATCACCGCCGCAAAAATCCGTGGCCGGAAATTTTTGGTGGACTCGCTATCAACCGGTGAGCTATGCCATCGAAGGTCGCTCTGGTACACGTGCAGAATTTGCCAGCATGGTCGCGCGCTGCAAAGCAGTGGGCGTTGACATTTATGTCGATGCAGTGATCAACCATATGTCGGCAAGCAACCGTAATTTTCCGGAAGTGCCTTATGGTATAAATGATTTCCATACCTGCACCAGCGATATTAATTACACCAATGCCTGGCAAGTACAAAACTGCGATCTTGTAGGCTTGAATGATTTAAAAACCGAATCCGATTATGTACGCGAAAAAATCGCTGCCTACATGAATGATTTATCAAGCATGGGAGTAGCCGGTTTCCGTATCGATGCAGCAAAACATATGGCCAGTGGTGATGTAGCTAATATTGTTAGCCGTTTATCTGGCAGCCCTTATATTTTTCAGGAAGTCATAGGCGCAGCCAACGAGCCAATCACACCTGCGCAATACACTTATATCAGCGATGTAACTGAATTTAATTTCAGTAGCACCCTCGGCCATTATTTTAAAGGCCGCGCACCGTTAAAAGATTTACGTAATATAGGTGTATGGAGCGGTTGGTTGGCGAGCGCCGATGCAGTGACATTTGTTGCGAACCACGATAACCAACGGCAAAACACCGCTAATATTGTGACGCACAAAGATGGTATGAACGTAAATAATATCGCCCACGTTTTTATGCTTGCTTATCCCTACGGTTACCCTGAAGTGATGTCCAGTTACGATTGGACTGACCACGACCAGGGCCCACCAGCAGGCGCGGCAAGCAATTGCAATAATGGCTGGCTGTGTGAACACCGCAATCGCGAAATTGCCAATATGGTGGGCTTCCGCAATGCAACCAAGGATGCATTTTATCTTTCCAACTGGTGGGATAACGGCGGCAACCGCATTGCATTTGGCCGTGGAAGTTCAGGGTTTGTGGTGATCAACGGTGATAGCAGGAATATGAGCGTAACCCTTCAAACTGGAATGGCTGCGGGCAGCTATTGCGATGTGGTGAACGGTGATTATGTTAACGGCACATGCACCGGCACCAGTATTACCGTTGCGGCAGATGGCACAGCCACTTTTAACGTTGCCGCAAAAAGTGCCTCGGCAATTCATGTGCAAGCAAAAAATGGCGACGATGTAGGCAACAATTGCGTATATGCGTCGATGAAATTGCGCGGCACCTTTAATAACTGGGGTAGCACCAATATGACCTGCACCGCTGGTGTGTGGGTGGGTAATGCCAGTTTTGCAGGCAACAGCAGTGACCGTTTTAAATTTGATGCTTACGGCAACTGGGCGACCAACTGGGGCAATAACAATAGTGATTTGGTTGCCGATGCCAGTGGCAATGATATTTTTGTAACTACCGCCGGCAATTACACCATCACTTTTAACGATGCGAACTTGCAGTACTCCATCACTCCGGCCAATAACACCAGCAGTTCCGCTATCAGCTCCAGTGTAACTACCAGTAGTTCGCGCAGTGCGTATAGTTCAAGTAGTTCAACAAACGCATCAGTCAGTGTGAGTTTTACTTGCCAGAACGGCACGACCTATACCGGGCAAAGCGTATACGTGGTGGGCAATATTGCCGCGTTGGGAAATTGGACCGCGGCCGCTGCTATCAAACTCAACCCCACCAGCTATCCAAGCTGGACAGGCACAATCCAGTTACCGGCCAACACCACGGTCGAATGGAAATGTTTAAAGCGCGAAGAAAACAATGCAGCAGCAGGGGTGGTATGGGAAAGCGGTAGTAACAATACGATTAATACCGGTAGTGCAACGACCACGCTGGGTTCATTCTAAAAAAGCGGAAGCAATTATTTAAAGAATATAATTGCAAAAAAATGAGGGCGACTGAACAAAACCAGTCGCCCTTTTTATTATCGTGAAAAAAACATCATACGGTTAAATTAATTTCCTGCACCACTCCAACGCCCCCATCTTCTTTTAGATAAATACCTGAATTAACCACCTCACCCAGTGATTGGTTATGCGCATCTTTTAATTGAAAAGGTGATGACACATGTCCGAGAAAAATCGCACCGACATTTTTATCGCCCAGCGCCGCTAATTGGGTACTGCCGTCTTCGTTGGTTGTCCAGATGCGCAACTGCTTGTAAATGCTATCCCCTTCGTCGATAAAATTATTACCGTCTTCATCGTAAACCGCGAGTTCGGCAAAACCGCGCCCGCTGCTGGGGCCAAATAATTCGCTACCGTTATTGATATTGCCATCGCCATTGCGGTCCAGCGCGAGATAACCACTGCCAGGGCGCAGACTGGCAATTTGCTCGGTGGTGCCATTATTGTCCAGATCAAATTCAAAGCGGGTTTGGCTGAGGGTCGTGCCCCGCCCATCAAAATTGATGACCAACGGATCAATTTTTTTACTGCCCGCCTGTAGCTCAAGATTGGACTCCTGCACAAATTCACGGCTCATATTCATCGCGACCGAAAATTCGATTTCCCGCCCATCCGCCGTGCGCACCACACCCACCGCCTGGAAGCGCATCGTCTCCTGCTCCTGATAGCGCTCCTGCCGCTGGTAGACCAAACCGGGGCCGGTGCTGCGAGTGACAGCTGCCTGGGTGGGCGGCGCCGTATCGACAGCCAGGGTTTGCCCTTGGGCATTCGACTTGAGCTCGGAAGGGGTAGACACATTCATCTCATTACCGGTGACCGCGTTAAACATCGCTTCCAGAATCATCTTGTTCAGGCGCGAACGGGGGTCCAGGGGCGCGCTTAAATCCAGGGTTTGCGACTGGCGATGCAGCGCCAATACCGAACCGGCGCGGGAGAGATCCACGGTCACACTGGGAGGCTGTAGCTGATCCTCGGCCACCCGCACAGGCACTGGCTCTTGCTGATCGGTCCAAAATTCGAGGCGCTCGGTGACGCTATACTCTTCGCGGTAATCTCGCTGTGTTGTCATGCCGATCAGGGCGTTGGAAATAATCATAGTGCCATCCGCTTTTGATAGAAATTCACTGAAAGCCCCATGTAAAGACTGCGGGCTAATCTCTATAGCGGCAAAAGCGTTGTTTTTTTGAGCGTTATTTGGCGTTTAAATTAGAATTAATAGTTATGAGCAAAACTGAAATCAGGTTTGGGAACAGATCAACGGAGGAAACTAATGCGGAGACGAATCAGTTGCGCGCCAAGGCCAGCTGATTTTTGTAGCGTTGGTGGAGGATATTGACGCGGAACACATAGGTCTTGGTTTCTTCGTAAGGCGGCACGCCCCGATACTTTTCCACCGCCCCCGGACCGGCGTTATAGGCAGCAGTCGCCATGGTAATGCTGCCGTCAAAGCGCTCCAGCATGCGCGCCAGATATTTCACCCCGCCTTCGATATTCTGTGCGGCATCGGCAGCATTGGCTACACCCATATCCCGCGCAGTTCCCGGCATAAGCTGCATCAAACCCATAGCACCCTTGCGCGAGCGCGCCAACGGATTGAAATTGGACTCGGCGTGGATAACGGCGCGTACCAGGGCAGGATCGACACCGTATCTGCTCGCAGCCTGGGTAATCAGATAAGTAAACTCCGTCATATAAAGCCTGGTACCCCGCCAATCCACACGCGATAAAGGGTTACAGGCATAGCAGGAGTTGTACACAATAACTTCATACGCGGCTTTTTTAGGTTGGCGATCTGAATAAGCCACTGCGCCGCCCTTCTGATATTTAAAAAATGTGAAGGGCTGTTTACTTCCGGCTGCTTTTGCCGCCAACCGCTCTTGCTCTTTGCGCGCCTTCTCGTCAGCCGCTGTCTTTTCGGCAATGCGCCGGACATGGGCTTCAAAGTCTTCGATACTGGATCCTTGCGCAGAGACATTAGTAACCGGCGGTACCTCTGCTTCAGCCAATAGCTCCGCACTAGTGAGTACCAGTAGGGGAAACGCCAATGACCAAAGGGATTTATGCACAAGTACTACTCTTCGCTGACTGCGGCACAAATTGCCGCCAGGGAGATTCAGTGTAGTTCACGCTGGAACAAAGTTTGTCACCAAAATCCATTTTCGTGATCTGCGCCAGCTTCTCCAGGCCGACTGAATCAGGATTCGAGCCACACATCCCGCACCCAATGCCATACCGAAGGCCAGGTTTCATCGGTCAACTCACCGTCACGCCAAAACACGACCTCACCATCTTGTTCGACACAATAGTAGGCACCATTCACTTCACAGAGCGGCATTAGATAACGCGGCACGCCCTGCTCCCAGGCAACGGCGGTCACTTCGGGTAAATAAGTGTGTGAATAAGGATCGGCGGCGGTAACCGGTTCGATAGAACCATAAACCACATAACTCGCCTCCAGTAAAAACCCGCGCATCTCGCGCGGGATT
>JAJQJO010000240.1 GCA_021323495.1 Cellvibrio sp.
ACACGCAATGAGTTTTTATCGCTGCTACGCTAGTAATAAGTTGATTATAAAAAAGGGCGGCATCGGTACCTGATGCTGCCCTTTTTAATGGCGATTTAATCGCGATAATGTTTATTGTCCGCGCATAAACTTAATCATTAATTTTAACAACCTCAACACGTGCACTCCGGTCGCCCCGCCCCGCAGGAGCGAGACTGCCAATGCCATAAATCTCAATACGCCCCGCTGCTATTCCTTTTTCCTGCAGCGCTGCTTTCAATTGTTCCGCATAGAGCCGGGAATCTTTTTGTTGTTGCACGAATGGGATTGGTGCGTAGTCATGGCCTACCAATGCAATCTTCCAATTTGTTTGCTCGGTCAGTACATCGACTAATGCTTGCAAATGCGCTTGTTTGATCTGGATATTGGTATTGCCCCTGACGTCCTCTGCAACCAAATCGGGAAAGACGTAATAACCGCTTGTATCAAGTGATTTGATAATCGACTCAGGGCTCGAGGCTATCCCCAATTCGATAACCTTATCAACATGCAATATGTCCACCTGTAAATACACGCGCTTGTTGCCACGCTGTACTGCGTAGAGCGCAACATAAAAGGGTTTATCATCCGCCGTAGTAACCTCATAGGCCCCGTATTGCTGAAACTGGTCCAGGCCATAAAGTTGCTGGATTTTAAAATGGGTATTAGCCCAGGAATTACTGGTGCCGCAATCGCGGCTTTTGCAATGGAATAACTCGCGAAAATTAAAATTTTGTAACTGGTCAAGATAAAAATCAAAACCATTATTCGCACTATGGCCTTCAGGTAGCTCAAGGGTAAAACGCGCAAGCGTACCGCCCAAACGCTGCTGGCGGTCTACCCGCCAACTGCCAGCGATTTTTTTATAGCTTCCCAAAGCCAGCACATATTCATCCGTTTTTGCATTGCTCTGAAATATTACCCGGGCGTTGTGGTAATTTTGTACAGGCAGGTCCGCAGCGAACAAATCATCCGTTATCAATAACGGTATCAGCCAGCCGATGATACGCACAAAACTCATAAGTTCTCACTAAAAAAATAATCGTTATTTCAGGTTGAAGGTTAGACGATAAAGCGGGAAAAAAAATCGTTCAATTTTTCCGCAACCAAATCAACTTCTTGCTCCATATGTAAATGATGCCCACCAGGCAGCACCTCATAATCGACATGGGAGAACTGCTCAATCTCATGTAAATAATTTGGGTAGAGCTTGGGTAGACCATTGTCGGCCAATAACAATTTTATGGGCGCATGGACCCGGTTAACAAATGCATGTAAATATTCGCGCGATAATTTTATCATTGAAGGCGCCAATAGACGCGGATCGGTACTCCATGACACTCCCACTGCATGCGTTACGACACCGCGCTCCGTCAATGCGGTGGCGGCCGCATGCCCGAGCGGAAACATTCCCCGCTCACGCGCCTTGATCGCAATTTTTAGATCGGGATAAACAGAAGGCGTCTTTTTTAATTGCGCACGCAGGCCTTGAATAGCGCTGGCCAACTGTTGGGGAGCGTCTTCCGCGCGCGCGGGCTCGGGTAACAGGCCTTCAATCAACCCCAAGCCAATAAACCGCTCGGGAAATGCACCCGCAGCCAGCGTACCAATAATAGCTCCGCGCGAATGCCCCAGAAGCACAAAACGCTCCCAGCCCAAATAATCAGCAACTGCAAGAATATCGTTAATATCGTCCCCGGGCGTGTAAGCCATTTGCCCGGGACGATGTTCGCTTTTGCCATGCCCGGCCATGTCCAACGCAACGATATGCATGTTTTTCAAGCGCGGTGCCAATGCAAAAAAACTGGCGGAGTTATCCAGCCAGCCATGCAAGGCAAGTACCGGCAATTGACTGGAACTCCCCCATTCTTGCGCAGCGAAATTCATTCCATTGACACTAATACGCAGCTCGCGGGGACTGGAGGAATGCGCCATACTAAAATCCAATAAAGAGGGAGAAATAAAACAAGGTTGTTTTATTTTAGGCGTGATCCAGCCAAAGTAAATCACCCATGTCGGCAGCGATTATTTGCGCGTGGATAGCAGCGAGGGAACTGGTGCCCATAGGATAAAAATCTTCCGGTTTCCCACACAATTTATTGACCAAAGCACCCACCAGAGGTTGATGGGTTACCAGCAAGATGGCTTGGTTGGAATCCTGCAATTGCAATTGATGAAGTTCATCCAGCCACTCCAAAAGCGCCTGCGGATTTGCTTCTGGGATCAATAACTCTGTTGTCCTGATTTTAAGCTCAGGAAAATAATGCGCTGCAATTTCTGCGGTTTGTTGCGCGCGCACCAGAGGGCTGGCCCATATCTGCGCGAGCGGTACCATATCGAGCGCACGGGCACCTACGACCCTGGCGGTATCACTGCGGCCTTTTCCAGTGAGCTGGCGCGCTTCATCGGTAGTAACCTGTGCTTCCGCCTGGCCATGGCGCAAAATAAAAATAGTCATTTATTATGCAACTTTTTGCTATACGACTTCGTCAGGAGTATCAGTTAAGGGTTTGGATTGCCCTGCCGGTACCGGCGGATTTTTTTCAACCACTACGATTGTAACATCCGGACCCGCAGGCCAATCAGCAAAGGGAAAAGGTTTTTCCTCGCTGCTGTAACATAAAAATTTCAACACATCGTAAATATAAGTGGAGAGTGAGTGGCCAAATCGACGCAGGTGTTGATTGTCCTCACCGGTAACCAATGAAAATATAAATTGCACAGCGACCAACACCCACATCACCAAACTTGCCAATTGCAAAACTGCGGCGAACAGCAACATAAATACCAACCGCAACCAATGTTTGCTGGAAGTGAGATTTGATTTTAATTGTTCATTGTCCATTTTAGTTTCCCCTTAAATATTCAACATCATAGGCTTGTTCGCCCACCATCAGACCACGCGCCACTTCGGCAATTGCTTTTTGCTGGAAGAGGACCGCATACAACCCCGACACCAACGGCATATAAACTTGTAATTCATCCGCTTTTTGTTTTACCTGGCGCAAAGTGTTTACACCTTCTGCCACTTGTCCCAGAGATGCAACTATTTCGTCCAGTTTTTTCCCCTGCCCCAGCGCAAAACCAACGCGGTAATTGCGACTTAGATCTGAAGTACAGGTAAGAATTAAATCACCTACACCCGCCAAGCCTAAAAAGGTCATAGGGTTTGCACCCATCATTTGCGCAAAGCGGCCCATTTCTGCCAGGCTGCGGGTCAACAACATTGCCTGGGTATTGTGGCCAGCCCCAAGCGCCGCTGCCATACCACAAATAATAGCGTAGATGTTTTTCAAAGCTCCACCTAGCTCGACTCCATAACGGTCATGGTTGGCATAGACACGGAAGGTCTCGGACTTGAGCGTTTCCTGCACACAGGTGATTACAGCTTCATTTTCGCTCGCGACAACTGTTCCCGTCTGTTGTTGCTGGACAATTTCCTTGGCGAAATTGGGTCCGCTCAGCACACCTATCGGATGGCCGGGCAACTCTTGCTCCAGAATCTGGCTCATCAAGGTAAAACCTTCGGGCTCTATCCCTTTGGCAGTACTGACAACCATAGTGTCATCGCCTAATAGCGGTTTTAACTGCCGGGTTACAGCGCGAAATGAATGACTGGGGATGGATACAAATACCAGGTCGGCATCTGTCACCGCCAATGCAAGATCGGAGGTAATCGCCAATTGCTTATGCAATTGATAACCCGGCAGGTAACGCGCATTTTGACGCTCGAATTCACATGTTTCAGCCTGCTCCGCAGAGCGCATCCACAGATAAGTCTGATGGTCATTGCAAGCAATGATATTGGCAATTGCCGTACCAAAACTACCACCACCAAGCACAGCAACCTTCAATCGTTTACTCATAAATAGATCCAGTGATTTGACCGGGGAAAACACCTGAAAATTCGTCACCTGTAACGGAACAAAAGATACAAAACACCCAAACTGTAACTTTTTTGCACAAAAACCTTCATCAAAATTTTGTCCACATTTTCTGTGGATAACTTGGTGGATAGTTTTTGGGAAACCGCCCCAAAGGCCTATAAAATCTGCATTAATGACAAATTGGTTAATTTTTAATCAATTAAAAAAAATACATTAAAATCAATATGTTACATAAAAAAACAAGGTCAAAAGCTCATTTTTTCGGGTTTTTGATCAAGCTGTGAACGGGTTGAGGACCAGGACACAGGAGGTGTGCATAAAGAGTTAGTAGTCATTAACCTTCAACAGCAGATAGACACGAAATATTCATATTGCAAGGCAATTTTTGCTAAATGTTTGCCTCATTTTGAACCATGACACTAAGCACAGACCACTCTGATCTATCGCGTTAACAGGAAACTATCCAAGCCGATATAAACGAGGTGTTATTGGCGCGAAAATGCACCATAACTACCATCCGCATAGAGTAAAGGATCCACGTCTGCTCCATTTAGAATCACTTTATGGATAACCCCGATAATGATTTTATGGGTTCCGTAGGTCGTGACTTGATCGGTTTGGCAAATAAATACTGCCTGGGCGTCGGCGAGTACTGGCATGCCAGTATCATCCTCGTCCCAATTACCTACTTCAAAGCGATCCCGATTAGGTTCACGGCCGGCGCAGATATTGGAAACGCCCTGATGATCAGTAGACAGGACATTCACGGCAAACTGATGACCCAAGGTTGCCAGATGCCCCTGTTGCGAGACTAACTGATTAATACATACCAGTAAGGACGCGGGAGAATCAGATACAGAAGTAACCGAAGAGACAGTCATTGCAAAACGTTGGTTGCCTGGCAATTTAGTCGAGAGCACACACACGCCGGACGCTAAACGGCGCATTCCTAACTTCATTGAAACGGCTAAATTATTGTTTTGCATAAAATCTCCCAAACGATAGTTGCTTATTCTGACTAGCTGATGACTGACAAACAAGCCTCAACAAAGACTTAGCTTGTTTTTCAACACCAGGGTGTCAGGGTCGCATAAATCCAACCATGAGAGGCAATAGGCAAAACTCAATGATGCAACAAGCAAAAGGCTATAATGCCCTGCTTTTTATCTCTTCTCCAAAATAACCCAATACAAAATTGAATGCTTTTCCTGCGCCCGCTGGAATCACAATCCAGGGGCTCTCCGGTCATTCTGAACACCGCTTGCACAAGCTGATTAGAATTTAACTGGGAGCGCTAAATATTTTATTTTGTTGTATTTTTTTCGTTGACGATCCCAGGTCGCACCGTTATTATGCGCACCACTTGAAACGCAGTCAGTTTTAAGCCGTCGGAGTGTAGCGCAGCCCGGTAGCGCGTCTGTTTTGGGAGCAGAATGTCGGGGGTTCGAATCCCTCCACTCCGACCATCTTTTTATCGAACCTGCGAAGGTTTGATCCAGCATGTGCCCGTAGCTCAGCTGGATAGAGCACCCGCCTTCTAAGCGGGTGGTCGCAGGTTCGAATCCTGCCGGGCGCGCCATTTGGGCAATGATTAACTCGCCCACTTTTCAC
Organism: Cellvibrio sp.; assembly: GCA_021323495.1. Taxonomy (GTDB): domain Bacteria; phylum Pseudomonadota; class Gammaproteobacteria; order Pseudomonadales; family Cellvibrionaceae; genus Cellvibrio. The sequence continues at coordinate 5,517 of JAJQJO010000240.1, forward strand.
TTGATAAGTTTAGTGTTGGGATTTATCCCATCATATGGATGTGTTGTTTGTTCTCGCTACGGTGGCTGTAGCTCAGTTGGTAGAGCCCTGGATTGTGATTCCAGTGGTCGTGGGTTCGAGCCCCATCAGCCACCCCAATCCCTCCCGCAAAAAAATCCTTTTAAAAATATCTCCAGATACCCCCCAGATCTCCATCAATTAAAATTGATTTTGTAAATTATCCGTTTAAACCAAAATCCAATGTGATGTTCTTTTCTTAAACACTTGAATAATCCAAAGCCGATGCAGTAGCTTGGGCTCAATTCAGTTTTCCGTTTCAAAAATTTGAACTTGCTCACCGGCGCCGCAGATTGGGAAATGAGTAGAGTTTTTGATCCAGCGATTCTCACTAACTTCTACACTGACATTACTCGCTGGCTACCTGAGAACACCGCAGCTACTTCCCAGTGCCCCTCAATATACAACCAAATAACCGCGTTCATCGCGCAGCTTATTTTCTACGGTGCAGAAGCAGTATTTAAAATCCGTTGGATATCACCACCTGAATGCCGCAAACGATAAAAAACAACCCAAACCAGTATTTCAGCCCATATACCTTAATTCCCTTGGCGACCAATGCCCGCTGTGGGAAAATGCGCGACCTCGGATTTAGACCCTTTCATCATTTACTACACAGGTAACTAGCGCCATGTC
>JAJQJO010000241.1 GCA_021323495.1 Cellvibrio sp.
GATTATTGCGTGTTAACGCCGCATCGCCGTTTATGCTGCATGTGCTGGTGCCCTTGGTGCGCGGTTTTCGCGCGCAGTATCCCGATATCGAGTTGGAATTAAATACCAACGACCAGATTATCGATTTACTGGAGCATCGCACCGACATCGCCATTCGCATCGGTGCGCTCACCGATTCAAGTTTGCATGCGCGTCCGCTGATGACCAATCGTTTGCGTGTGCTTGCCAGCCCCGCGTATTTGCGCGAGCGAGGTGAGCCGCAAGCGACGGCGGATTTATCTGGGCATCGCCTGTTAGGTTTTACTCGTCCCGAATCACTGAACGCCTGGCCGCTGCGCAATGTTCAGGGCGATAGATTTGTTATCGCGCCTTGTGTGCGAGCATCGAGTGGTGAAACGTTGCGGCAATTGGCGTTAGCAGGAGAGGGAATTGTTTGCCTCGCGGATTTTATGACGCAAGCAGATCGCCAAAATGAAAATTTGGTGCAGATATTGGAGAGTGATACTGTCGAGGTATTGCAGCCAGTGAATGCAGTTTATTATCGTAATACCGCACTTTCATCGAGGATTTCGTGTTTTCTTGATTACGTGACTGAGCAGATTAGCGACGTTAAATACAGCGATAAAAACGAAAAAAATAATTAATCATCACGCTTCTTGCGTGCACGGCCATGTCGGTTTTGCGCTGTACCAGAACTCGGGTTTCAAACCGAGTATACGATAAATCCCTTCCGGCAAATCCTTTTTAATATTGCTGATACGATCGGTCATCAGCTGTAAGGTATCGGTAATACGATTTTCACCGCAACCTGACTGCATGCCCGCGGTAAAAAACGCGCAGCCGGGCACATTGTCTTTATCCTCGCCGACTTTATTGATGTAGATAAATTGCAGCCAATTTTCCAACTGCTCAAGCGGGCTGTTGATCGGTGAAAAAATACAATCCAGCTCCTGCCGGATTTCCTCCCAGTAATGACTGGTTGCCTCGCAAAACAATTCCGCCTTCGATTCGAAGTGATGATAAAAACTGCCCTTGGTAACCCCCGCTTGCTTGCAGATTTCATTGACACCCACGGAAGTGTAATTGCTGTTCCAGATCAGGTTCAGCGCGGTTTCCAGTAGTAGCGTGCGGGTATCGGTGGGGCTCATGACGCGGGTTCTCATACAAAGGTTGTGGTTATTATGATACCGGACGGTATGTTTTTCAATCGGCCATTTTCCGCTCCAAACCGGGTATAGGTGCAAAATCGCTGTTTTAGTAAATGCGTGTAATTTGCCAAACCCTTTGATTTAGCAGGATTTTATACCGGCACCGTCCGCCTGATCTTGGTGATTGTGAAAGCAATGGAAAAATTTTTGTTGACCAGCATACCAACCGGTATGTATTATTTTCACAAATGCCGATTTAGACCCCCTTCAAGGAGTTTCAAATAGTCATTAATTCGCTAACCAAGACCAGGAGTTTGCCATGAGTAGCGCCAATCCATTCGTATTCCCCCGCAAAACCTACCACTACACGGCTGCTGCCATACTGGCAGGTATTGTCGGTTTTTATTACGTAACCGGTGTTGATGCTGCAACACCTGCGGCCGTACCGCCCGCCCCGGCGGTTGATGTAGTGGTGTTGGAACCGCAAGAAATCCGCACCTGGGCCAGTTTTTCTGGTCGATTGGCGCCGGTTGAGAGTGCGGCCATCAAACCGCTGGTGAGTGGCACCATCCAGCAAGTGCTGTTTAATGAAGGGCAGCAAGTGAAGAAGGGCCAACCGTTATTTGTGATCGATCCGCGTCCTCATCAGGCCTCGGTCCAGCGTGCGCAAGCGCAGTTGGCGACCGCACAATCCCGTGCAAAGCTCGCGCAGGACGAGTTGAGTCGCGCGCAGCAATTGATAACGGCCAAGTTGGTTTCGCAAAGTATCTATGATTCGGCACTGAGTACCCACCAGGTTGCGCAGGCCGATGTAAAACAAGCAGAGGCTGCATTGAGCCAGGCCAAACTGGACCTGGAATATGCGCACATCAGCGCACCTATTTCCGGCCGCATTGGCCGCGCAGAGTTGACCACGGGTAATGTGGTGGAGGCGGGAGCAAATGCCCCCTTGCTCACCCACATTGTTGCCAACGATAAACTCTATGCCGAGTTTAATGTTGATGAAGCCACTTATATCGAGTTCGTGCGCAATACCAGGAACACACAAGATATGCCGGTAGAGTTGACGCTCGCCAGTGATAGTAGTGTGACTTACAACGGCCATATCTCGGCTTTTGATAACCGCCTGGATACCAACAGCGGCACCATTCGTGCACGCGCTATTTTTGATAACAATGATGGTGCACTTACCGCCGGCATGTTTGCCAATGTACGCCTGGGGTCGGCAGAAAAAATCCAGGCGTTGTTAGTGCCCGAGCGTGCGATTGGTACCAACCAAAGTAAAAAATATGTGTTGGTGGTCGATGAAAAAAATACCGCGACCTATCATGAAATCACTTTGGGTGACCATTACCAGGGGCAGCGGGTGATAGTGGCGGGCGTCAATGCCGGCGATAAGATTATCGTTAATGGTTTATCCCACGTGCGACCGAATAGTGTCGTGAATCCCAGTGTTGCCCAAGCTGGTGTTGCAACAACCGTTGCGTCCAACCACTAAGCTCACCACAGTTTAATCCAATCGTTTTTGTGTGACCGGTTGCGCTGGTGCCATGCACCAGTGCTCTCCAAACACGCGTTTTACTTTTGCTTTAACTTTTAATTTTATTTCAGCCATGCAGGCAGGTTCATCATGAACATATCCAAATTTTTTGTGGATCGTCCCATTTTTGCCGGGGTAATTTCGCTACTGATCTTTATCGCCGGTTTGCTCGCTATGTTTCAATTGCCCATCTCGGAATATCCGGATGTATCGCCTCCCTCGGTAGTGGTGAATGCATCCTATCCTGGCGCTAACCCGAAAGTTATTGCTGAAACCGTTGCGACGCCGCTCGAAGAGCAATTGGCCGGCACTGAAAATATGTTGTACATGTTTTCGCAAGCAACTACGGACGGCCGCTTGACCTTAACGGTTACCTTTAAAATTGGTACCGATGTCGATCTTGCGCAGCAAATGGTGCAAAACCGTGTATCACAAGCGCTGCCGCGCTTGCCCGATGTAACCCGTCAGCGCGGGGTAACCGTGGTAAAAAGCTCACCCGACTTAACCATGGTGGTGCATTTGATTTCGCCGGACAAAAGCTACGACGAGCTTTATTTGCGCAACTACGCCTTGATGAATATTAAAGACGAGCTTGCCAAAGTGACCGGTGTAGGGCAGGTGCGTTTATTTGGTTCAGGCGATTACGCTATGCGTATCTGGCTGAACCCGGAAAAAATCGCAGAAAAGAACCTCACCGCCAATGATGTAGCCAATGCAATCCGTGAACAGAACGTGCAAGTGGCTGCCGGTATGATTGGTGGTGCGCCGGTAACAGATTTGGTTGATGTGCAATTGCCCATTAATGCCAAAGGCCGGTTGGATAATCCGGAAGAATTTGGCGAAATAATTATCCGTGCAGGCAGCACCGGTGAGATTACCCGATTGAAAGATGTTGCGCGGGTGGAAATGGGGCCATCGGAATTCAGCTTGAACGCCATGCTGGATAGTCGGCCTGCGGTCGCCATTCCGATCTTCCAATCCCCTGGAGCTAATGCCATCCAGATTTCCGATGCGGTGCGCTCTACCATGGCGGAATTATCCGAGCGTTTTCCCCAGGGTGTTGAATATGAGGTTGTCTACGATCCAACGATTTTCGTAAAAAGTTCGATCAAAGCGGTAATCATCACCTTGCTTGAAGCTTTGGCGTTGGTTGTAGTGGTTGTGGTTTTATTCTTACAAACCTGGCGCGCATCAATTATTCCTTTGCTTGCAGTTCCAGTTTCAATCATTGGTACTTTCTCGCTGATGTGGGCGTTTGGATTCTCCATTAATACCTTGTCATTATTCGGTTTGGTATTGGCGATTGGTATCGTGGTGGACGATGCAATTGTGGTGGTGGAAAACGTTGAGCGGAATATCGAAGAGGGCCTAACGCCGCTTGCTGCAACCTACAAAGCGATGCAGGAAGTGAGTGGGCCGATCATTGCGATATCCCTGACGTTGGTTGCTGTGTTTGTGCCTATCGCGTTTGTGAGTGGTTTGACGGGTCAGTTTTATCAACAGTTTGCATTGACGATTGCAATTTCGACGGTGATATCAGCAATCAATTCATTGACGTTAAGCCCGGCACTCGCTGCACTCTTGTTAAAAAGCCATGATGCACCGAAAGATCGGTTAACGCGCATTATGGATAAAATTTTTGGTCGCTTTTTCGGCTGGTTCAATCGCAGCTTTAATCGTGCCTCCGGTAATTACTCTGGCAAGGTCGGAAAATTATTGGGACGCAAAACACTAGCGATCGGTGTTTATGCGCTGCTGCTCGGAATTACCGCAGTAGGTTTCAATATTATCCCTAAAGGTTTCGTGCCTGCGCAGGACAAACAATACCTGATTGCCTTTGCCCAATTGCCCGATGGCGCAACACTCAAGCGCACTGAGCAAGTGATCCGTGAAATGGGCGAAATTGGTTTGGCAGAAGCCGGCGTGGAAAGTGCAGTGCAATTTCCTGGCTTGAGTATTAATGGTTTCACCAATAGCTCCAGTGCTGGCATTGTATTTTTAACCTTGAAACCATTTGATCAGCGCAAAGGCAAAGAGCTTTCAGCTGCAGCGATTTCGCAAAAACTGCAAATGAAATTTGCCGGTGTTGAAGAAGCTTTTATTGCGGTATTCCCGCCACCACCAGTGCGCGGTTTAGGTACCACGGGTGGATTTAAGTTGCAGATCGAAGATCGCGCTGGTTTGGGTTATGAAAAGTTGGCCGAGGTAGTTGGGCAGGTGCAACAAAAAGCAATGCAGCGCCCTGAGTTGGCGAGTGTGTTTTCCAACTACAAAATCAATGTGCCGCAATTATATGCGGATGTGGACCGCACCAAAGCCAAACAACTTGGCCTGAATGTGAAAGAAATTTTTGACACTATGCAAATCTATTTGGGTTCGCTTTATGTGAACGATTTCAATCAATTTGGCCGCACCTATCAAGTGATTGCACAGGCGGATGCTGAATATCGCAACACGCCAGCAGACGCGCTCAACTTGAAAGTGCGCAATCTGCAAGGCGATATGGTGCCGCTCGGTGCGGTGTTGACCATGGAAGAAAGCTATGGCCCGGAAAGTGCGGCGCACTACAACGGTTATTTGGCAGCAGATATTAATGGCAACGCCGCGCCCGGTTATTCAAGTGGCCAGGCGCAGGATGCTATCGATGAAATTCTGGATGAGGTTTTACCTTCAGGCATTGTGTATGAATGGACAGATTTAACCTATCAGGAAGTGCTTGCGGGCAACACAGCAATTTATATTTTGCCCTTGTGTTTGCTGTTGGTGTTCCTGGTGCTCGCTGCACAGTATGAAAGTTTGGCGCTGCCTCTGGTAGTGGTATCGATTGTGCCGCTCTCTATTTTGGCTGCGCTCTTCGGTGTGTGGATTACTAATGGCGACAACAATATCTTCACGCAAATCAGTTTGTTTGTGCTCGCGGGGCTCGCTAGTAAAAACGCGATCCTGATTGTGGAATTTGCGCGCGAACTGGAAATGCGCGGCATGGCAACTTATCAGGCGGCGATTACTGCCAGCCGCATGCGTTTGCGTCCGATTTTGATGACCTCCTTCGCATTTATTATGGGTGTATTGCCGATGGTGTTCTCTACCGGTGCTGGTTCGGAAATGCGCAGCGTAATGGGAATCGCCGTTTTCTCCGGCATGTTGGGTGTGACTTTCTTTGGTTTGTTCTTCACGCCTATGTTCTACGTGTTGCTGCGCAAACTGGAAGGTAAACGCAGCTATGCCGTGGCTGAAAAAGTCGCTGCAGAAAAACTGGAGCGCCAAGCGCATTCACATCAATCAGCCCTTGATCATAAAGAGGTGCAAGTATGAGACAGCAACAATTAATTAAACTGTTTGGCCTGGCTTTGTTGCCGCTGGTGATCAGCGCCTGTAGCGGTTTTAAGTCGGTGGAAAAGGCACATGAGCTAGCCAATGTGCCAGCAGCACCGGCGGCATTTGAATTGTCGGCGCGTATCAATGAGCAGCAACCGGTGGCGGCTTGGTGGTCGCAGTTACAGGATGAGCAATTGAATCAATTAATTGCTGATTCACTGCAGCAAAACCATTCGATTCGTATTGCACAGGCATCGCTTGCCGAATCGCGTGCACTCTTGCGCAACAGCAAGTTGGATCGCTACCCCACAGTGGAGGCTGGTGCGAGTGGCACGCGACAAAAACAAAGTGCAGATATTGTGGGTGTCGACTCACGTATCAGCGAAACTTACCAAGCCGGTTTTGATGCAAGTTGGGAGCTGGATATTTTTGGGCGCGTGCGCAACAGCGTGAAATTATCCAAAGCGCAACTCGCTGCGCGTGAAGCAGATTTGCAGGCGGCGCAGGTGAGCATTGCAGCGGAAGTGGCCAGTGCGTATATCAGTTTGCGCGGCAACCAGTATTTATTGGATGTAGCGCTGCGCAATGTGCTTAATCAGCAGGAAACCTTTCAGCTTACCCAGCGTTTTGAGGAAGTGGGGCGGGGCGATCAATTGGATGTGGCGCGCGCGGAATCGCAGTTGGAATTGACGCGCTCTACTATTCCGGGCTT
>JAJQJO010000242.1 GCA_021323495.1 Cellvibrio sp.
TGACTGGACTCGCTCACTAGCGGCACACCATTGACTTGTACACTGGCCAAATCAATATTTAGCACTCGTTTCCTTTCAAAATAGGAAACCATAAAACGTCCAGCGATTTGTTTCCCCTGTTCCTGATATTTGAATCCATACCAATCCGCTTTAGCAGTGTTAAGAATATCCAACTGCGATCCATCTACCTCACTAACCCAACTACCCTCCAATCGCTCCATAGACGATGGCTCGCCCATTCCTTCAAGGGGTTTATCCAATACATCTTTGCAAGCAACCAGGGCAAAGACTAACAGCATAGAAATGGTTAATTTCATCAATAACGACATGTTTAATTTCACTCTTATATAGCGGGAATTAATCCAACCCGGTAATCGAATCAACATCAGGAGCGAGCTTATTTTTTTGTGGCGGTAGGAGGTGTAAATAATTGTACACCTGCAATCCAGACCAGCCTCTTACCCCTGATGAGCAGATAATTACCGAGGAAAACTCACGCTCGCTATTACCCCCTCATCGGTATTGCACAGCTCCAAATTACCGCCATGCAAAACAACCACTTCCTGTACAAAACTCAACCCCAAACCCGTGCTTTTTTTACCAGTAGCGGGACGCGGCAAAGAGAAAAAGCGTTCGGTTAAGCGCGCAAAGGCAAACTCCGGAATTGGGTCACCCTGATTGGTAATTGATATTGCCAAGCGACTATTTTCGAGGCTGGTGCGCAGAAAAATAATACCGCCTTCGGGAGTAAAATCGAGCGCATTGTCGAGTAGATTATTAATCGCCTGCCGAAGTAAAAACAATTCTCCATGCGCTATCGCATTGGTGATGTAATCCTTTTGGACCTGTATTTTCTGCCGACTGAGGCGTGCGGTTTGATTGTCTAGCAATTCATCCATCAGATGATTCAGGTTGATCGGTTTTGGATCATGTAATGTTTGCTGTTGTTCCACTAAAGCCAAATTTAACAAGCGCTCTATAAGCTGTTGCAAACGCAGGCTTTCGCTGTCGATATTTTCGATAAACCGCTGCCGTTGCGTTTCACTCCCGGGTGCTTGAAGCAAAGGTGATTGCAGCAATTCTGTGGCCGCGCGGATGCCCGCAAGCGGACTTTTTAATTCATGGGCCAGGGTTTGTATGTAGCGCTCAATGTAAGCTTTGCCATCCAATTCCTTGCGCATGGATTCGAGCGCCTGTGCAAGCTGGCGTAACTCACCACTGGCAATTTTGCTATCGGGAATTATCGCGCGCTGCCCCTGGCTTACATTCACCGCGTATTCGCGCAACTTGTGCAATTCGCGGCTCAACCACCAGGAGAAAATCGCCCCGCTCAATAAGCCCAGCAATATTAATCCGCCGCCCAATATACCCAAGCGCCGCTGAGTGCGATCAATAAAGGGTTGTACGCTGCGATTCGGTTTGGCGACCGATACTACCCCGATAATCTCTTCGCCATTTTTAATGGGTGCCGCCACATACATGATGCTGGAGCTCTCGTCGCCAATCACTTCATGGGATGAGCGCGCGCCGTATTTTCCTTGCAAAGTCAGGTAGACATCGTTCCATCGCGAATAATCCTGGCCAACGGCAATATCCTGTGAATCAAGCAGAACGATGCCTTTTTTATCAGTCACATAAATTCGGTGGTTTACTGCAAATTTATTGACTCCCCAAATACTGGCATTAGGGGTGCGCTGGCCGTAAGCATGGAAAATATCCGCATAAAATGCATTGTTGATTTTGTTGTCAAGCATCGGTTTGCGCAAAAATTCAGCCAGCAGGTTGGCGGTATCCACCAATGTCTCTTCCGTGGATTGGCGCACACCGGGACGAATCTCTTCCATCACAGTACGCAACACAAAATAACTGCAGAGTGCGACAAAGAGCATGTAAATAATAAAAATGCGTAAACTTAGCGACATTGGTGCGCTTCCGGTTGATAGGAATAACCAAACCCGCGTTGGGTCTTGATGGGGTCTTTTTCTGCGTTTATTACGCGTAATTTAGCGCGCAGGGTCTTGATGTGGCCATCAATACTCCGCTCATATCCCGCATCGGCGGCCACGCCTACCGCTGCCAACAATTGATCGCGGCTAAACACCCGTCCCGGCTGTTCCAACAGCGTTTGTAATAAACAAAATTCAAATCGTGTGAGCTGTAATAATTGCTGGAAATAATGGATTGTTTTATGTTCGGTATTGATTAAAAATTCCTGCGGTTTATTGTTGGCTGGCATTAATTCATTCGTAGCAGTAACTGGTCGCATACGTTTCAGGATCGCCTTAACCCGCGCCGCGATTTCACGCGGGCTAAAAGGTTTTACCACATAGTCATCCGCTCCTATCTCCAAACCTATGACGCGATCCAACTCGTCACCACGGGCGGTTAAAAATATCACTGGCACTTCGGAAAATTTGCGCAGCTGTTTACACGCTTCAAAACCGGTCATATCCGGTAACCCCACATCCATAATAATCAAATCCACAGGCTGCGTTTTGATGTAGGCGAGTGCGTTGGAGGCAAGCGATTCCCAATGCGTACTGAAGCTTTCGGCTTGCAGCACAAAAACCAGGCTTTCGGCAATTGAAGGCTCATCTTCCAGAATTAAAATATGGGGCATGGGAGCATCCTGTAATGCTTGTTTGGTATGGTTTGATTCTACAAGAAAGTGGGGTTATTTGACGTATTGCATTGCAGCAGAAATCACCCTAACCTCTGTCTATTGCATTACCACCTGGCTAAAAGATGATGTCCATGAAAGATACCATTACCACTGACCCCATTACGATTGTGGGAGGCGGCCCCAAGAAAGTTCTCTACACATTGAAAACCGTGGCGCGTATCGGTTTGCTCAATTCCGCTAAAGCGCTCAATAGTAAAAATACCTGCAAAGCTTGCGGTTTGGGAATGGGTGGCCAGCGCGGCGGTATGACCAATGAAAAAGATGAGTTTCCTTCCGTTTGCAATAAAAGCATCCAGGCGCAATCAACCGATATACAAGAGCCAATCCCCACCGATTTATTCAACCATACCCTGGATGATTTTAAACAGCTCAGTGCTTATGAACTTGAACATCTCGGACGACTCAACAATCCTTTATTTAAATCTATTGATGGCAATAAATACACGCCTGTGAGCTGGGAATTCGCATTGGATAAAATGGCCCGCGCTTTTGCCGCAACCAACCCGGAGCGGAGTTTTTTCTATTCGTCCGGGCGCGCCTCGAATGAAGCCGGCTTTGTATTGCAGTTGTTAGCGCGGTTGTATGGCACCAACAATGTCAACAACTGTTCCTACTATTGCCATCAGGCAACCGGTGTTGGTCTGGATAATGTGATCGGTACCGGCACAGCAACTGTTTCGCTGGAAGATGTTGGCAACTGCGATTGCATTTTCGTGATAGGCGCTAACCCTTCATCCAACCATCCGCGTTTTGTGCATCAATTAAAAAATTGTCGCGAACGTGGAGGACAAGTGATTATTATCAATCCGGCAAAAGAACCCGGTCTGGTCAGGTTTTCGGTGCCTAAAAGTGCCAAATCCATGCTGAGCGGCGGCACCTGGATTGCATCCGAATATGTACAGCCAAAAATCGGCAGCGACCTTGCATTATTTAAAGGGATAGCGAAAGCGCTATTGGAAACAAATCAAATTGCGAATGATTACATCGCACAATACACCGAGCATTTTCAAACATTTAAACAGGATATTGACAATACTGATTGGCAAACGATTGTTGATGTTTGCGGTGTCGATAAGGAAAAAATTTCTGCCCTTGCCACGGCGTATGCACAATCAGAAAACGCTATCTTCGCCTGGGGCATGGGCATTACCCATCACTTGCACGGAGTAGGGAATGTCGAGGCTATCGCCAATCTCGCACTTTTGCGCGGTATGCTTGGTAAACCGGCGGCGGGTCTATTGCCACTGCGCGGTCACAGCAATGTCCAGGGTATTGGCACCGTAGGGGTAAAACCTATTCTGGCGGAAGATGTTTTACAGCAACTTGAGCAACATATGGACGTGCAGCTTCCCCGCACTAGAGGTATGGATACCCTCGCCTGCCTTGCTGCTGCGCATGAAGGAAAAATTGACGCCGCATTGCTTATGGGCGGTAATTTATTTTCAGCCACACCTGACAGTAAATGGGCACAGGCAGCATTGGATAAAATAAATTTTAAAGTTTATTTAACAACAACATTAAACGCTGGCCATATCAATGGTATGGAAACCAGTGAAGCATTAATTTTGCCCGTTACTGCACGCGATGAAGAGTGGCAACCGACCACACAGGAATCCATGTTTAATTATGTCCGCTTGAGCGACGGCGGCATTGATCGCTTGCACAATGTGAAACCCGAGGTGGAAATCCTGTGCGAACTGGGCAAACGTTTACTACCCGATAGTGCGCTTGATTTCCACAAGCTAAAACAGCACGATTCAATTCGCGCCGCTATCGCTGCTACCATTCCCGGGCTAAGTGACTTAAAAGACATAGCGCAAACCAAACAGGAATTCACAATCAAAAATCGCCTGCTTGATACGCCAAAATTTAAAACTGAAACTGGTAAGGCACAATTTCAAACCCGTGCGCTCCCCGGACAAATCACTAGCATTGAATATCCCTTTTTACTCGCCAGCATTCGCAGTGAGGGCCAATTCAATTCGATTATTTATGAAGAGAGCGATTCCTATCGCGGCACCGACACACGTTGGTCGGTGTTAATGAATAAGGGTGATATCGGGGAATTGGGAATTGCGGCCGGTGATTTAGTTAATATCCAATCGCCACAAGGTGAAATGATGGCGGTAAAAGTATTTGCGTTTGATTTACCGCGCGGCAATGCAATGGCTTATTACCCGGAGGCCAATATATTGATCGCCACTACCCATGATCCGCGCAGTAAAACGCCGGCCTTTAAATCAGTGCCCGTCAATATAACGCCCGCTAAATAGAAATATTGATCGGTGCCTGCTTGGCTTTGCGACGGTCGCGCCCGGCCCGGGTTTCAAGCATGGGATCGCTCGACTTGCTGCGCCGCTCCTCTTTCCGACGCTCAATGCCATTAGGAGGGGCAGCGCCAACCGCTGGAGCAGCATCCACATCAGCACCATGAGCATCACTTGCGTAGGCCTGTACGGATGTAATACGGGTTGGCCTGACGGGAGTTTTCACCGGTTGGGGGCGGGGGATTATGGGACCTAAATAAACCATATGCGGCACCTGAATTCGCAAACCTATAGTCAATTTGTCGGCAAACCATCCAATTCCTTTAACCTTAAATTTTCACATAGCATATTTCTGACACCCGGATCACATTTTATACAACATTAACCGCCAGCATTGAACCATTTCAGGCTCTGATGCAATTTGACTACCTCTCCTACGATAAACAGCGTCGGGGCATGTACATCATTTGCGGCAACCACATCAGCGATCGAAGCAAGATCCGAAATCAGCACCCGCTGCTCCCGGGTAGTACCCTTTTCGATCAAGGCTACCGGAGTGGTTGCTGCACGACCGTGGCTGATCAGGGATTCACATATTTCCCGCAAGCCCACCAAGCCCATATAAAACACCAGCGTCTGGGTCGGATTGGCCAGTTCCGGCCAGGACAAATTGGTATCGTCCGATTTCAAATGCCCGGTCACAAAACGCACCGATTGGGCATAATCGCGATGGGTCAGCGGGATACCCGCGTAGGCGGCGCAGCCAGACGCAGCGGTAATACCCGGTACAACCTGGAAGGGAATATTATTTTGCGCCAGCAATTCGATTTCTTCGCCGCCGCGCCCAAAGATAAACGGGTCACCGCCCTTCAAACGCAAAACACGCTTGCCCTGCTTCGCCAAATCAACCAATAGCTGATTGATATTTTCCTGTTCCATCGCGTGCTCACTGCGACGCTTGCCGACGTAAATCCGCTCGGCATCGCGGCGCACCAATTCCATTACCCCATCGGATACCAGACGGTCATAGAGCACTATGTCGGCTTGTTGCATTAATCGCAGCGCACGCAGAGTCAATAATTCAGGATCACCCGGACCGCCACCAACCAAATAGACTTCACCCTGCGTTAATTCAGGTTGATCCGTAGCTAGTTCACTGCTGATTAATTTATTGGCCGCATCTTCCTGGCCATTCATCATCAATTCCGCTGCCGGGCCTTGCAGAATTTTTTCCCAAAATTTGCGG
>JAJQJO010000243.1 GCA_021323495.1 Cellvibrio sp.
ATAGGTAGATATGCCGCGCCGGATTTAAGTACACCTAATACACTGACCACCTGTTCACAGCCTAGGGGGGCAATTACTGCAACCAATTCACCTGGTATAATTAATTAGTCCTGCAACCAGTTGCCAATTTGATTGGAATGTAAGTCCAATTCACCATAGGTCCGATTACCACGTGCAGATACCACCGCAAGCTTATCCGGAAAGCGATTTGCCGCACGTTTAAAGCCATCGTGCAACAAGCCTTGTGGAATCTGGGTAAATGTATTGTTATAAATCTGCCAGAATTCACGTTGATAGGTTGGCAAAAGGTAATTGGCATTGGGTCTGTGCCAAGCCTCGGGGTCATTAATCAAATTGCGAATCAATCGTTCATAAACATCCACAAAATCGCGAATCAGGTTTTCGGGAAACAGTCCTTTTACCACATCGATATGCAAGGCTAATTTATTGTCTTCCTCCCACAAATGATGCTCCATCCACACTTGCGGTGTCTGGGATATCTCATAGACCCACTTACCCGGGGCACGGGTAGGCATATCAGTTTCACCTTCGTGGTGCGCCAGCGTACTGGTGAACACTACCGGCATCAGCGCCTCGCCAGCGGCAGCATTCCGAATTTTCGCCAATTCACGCATCAAACGGACGCCGCTGATATAGCGATGATCCAAATGCTGCCACATCAACGCCTGCAATTTTGCAGCACGGCTTTCAAACGATTGTTGTGTTGTGTTATCGCATGCAAGCAATTGGAAGGAATTAAATTCACCAACCAGAATATCGTTAACTTCGGCATGCAGCGGTAAACGGTTAAAGATCGTCATATTAAGTGTATGAGCCGGGCCTTCATTCCACAAACTAATCACTTCCGATAGTGCCATTGCAAAAAAACCGGAAGGGGTAAGTTTCTTTTTCTTGATGATACCTTTCAGCTCTTGCCAGTCGTTATCACTGAGATACACCGAATAATGTTCTGCGCGAATTTCTTTTAAAGACTCCTGGGTCGCGATCATCGGCAGCGATGGTGGCGGCGGTAAATCTTCCAGTTGTTCACGCCAATAAATCAAATCCTGCTCAAAAAGTTGCGATTTTTCCAACTCTTCAAGACCCAACACATAATCGCGGTAAGTTAATTCCTGAGGAACCTTGCGACCACCTTCCAAATTTTCATAGAGTCGATCCCACTCGTCGATCAACATCCGGAAGCTCCACGCATCCCCAACCAATAAATCAAAACTGAAATGAAGTCGCAATTGATCTGGATCCCAAAGGGTGGCGCAAACCTCGAATACTGGCCATTTATCAGCCGGTAAAATTTCGTGGGACATTCTGTCACGCACATCAGCAAGGCTCTTTTCAACCATATCAGCCGGTTGGTTGCGCAGGTCGTAACGCTTGATTTGATAGTCGGGGACCGTTTTCAATACCTGTTGGCGTAAATTAGGCAGCACAACCATACGTAATTGATCATGTGTAGCGATAAGTTTACGCAACGCTAATTCAATTTGTTCGAGGCTCATACCGGCACAGTCAAATTCAACATATCCATGTCCCGCAACAGTAATATTGAACAAACCACTGCGACCAAACCACTGTGCCTGTTGAATATCTGTGAGTGGAAAAGGCTCATAGCGATCTTTAGGGTTCGGGACAATTTGCGGAATTTGAATACCTTCACTGGTAGCGGATGCTTTTTCACGCTCCAGTTTCAGCATTGTTTCAAATTTTTCACGCTGCTCTGGAGTGAGGCGCTCAATACGTGCTTGAATATCGTTCATAACGGCTCCGTGTATCTCGTTAATGGTATGCAGTGTTTAATGGTCTGGATTTAACGTGTTGCACAGATAACTATCCGGCAACATCGGTTTCAAATTCTTTCAATAATTCGAGCATAATTTTTTCTTCAATCATCTTCTGCAACTCTTCGACCTTATTGGCCAGTTCCTGAATATTTCCTGCTTCGAGGAATTGGGCCAAGGTAAGATCCACTTTAAGTGCAGCCTTAACGGAGGAGTTTACTTCCGTCGCTAACAAAGAAGTTCCACCTAACTCAATAAAATTGTCATAGATGCCGATCCCTTCTATTCCAAAAAAATCCTGCCATATTTTTTTGATTTGCTTTTGCGTATCCGTTACCGCATCGGCATAAGGGGTCATCAAATTAGGGCGCATCGCTATGCCAGATTCAGATGCCCTTTCATTTCCCTCGTCTGTGCCCTCGGACTCCACTATTACCGGGACACTACCGATGCCTTTGGGTGGTTCAACCCAGTAGCGCTGGCGATCAAACGGATAAGTTGGCAAGTTTGATAAATAGCGGGCGTTATTCGTAGGATAAATTTTTTCCCACTGCAGCGGATATCCCAACAACCTTAGTATTATTATTTTCACGCAACAATTCGCCGACTACTTTGCTTGGCCCCATATCAATAAATGCTGCCTTTGGGAATTTCTCATATATTTTTTGGCAAGACTCTTTAAAGTGAACAGTTTTACGCATGTGGTTAGCCCAATAAACAGGATCACATACCTGTTCCGGCTTCACCCAATCACCACAGGTACTGGACAACCATGCATTTTTTGGTGGGGACAATGGATGACGCTTTACCTCCGCCAGAAACTCTTCATAGATAATATCGGTGAGTTTGGAATGAAGTCCCGCATTGATGTGTAAATTTTTAACATCAACCTGCAAGCGCTCATGCAATAATTTTTTCGCTGTTTCCAGGTCATCAAGGCTGCCCGAAATTACCGTATTCTTTTCGCTGTTAACAGCGGCAATACAAATCGGAAAATCCTTTAATGCAAGATTTACCGCACTGAGCGAGGCAGGTACGACCGCCATCGCGCCAGGCTGCAATTTCAGCATCAAAATTGCGCGTTTGGCTACCAATGTCAGTGCAGTTTCGATCGACATTACTCCGTTCAACCAGGCAACCATGTATTCACCATGACTGTGCCCCATGCTTGCGATCGGCTCAATCCCCCAACTCCGGAACAATTGAGTGAGGGCATATTGGACACAGAAACTGGCGGGAAACATGATGTCGGTGACCTGCAACTCTTTCATCCCGGCATCTATTTTTTGGGCGTCAACAAAAATGAAATTGCGAATATCAACACCAAGCATGGGTTCCAGAAATTCAGCACAGAAATCCAGGGCCTCGCGATACACCGCCTCTGAATCGTAGAGCCCACGGCCCATGTTGGCATATTGGGCACCGGCGCCCGCATATAGAAATACCACTTGATCCAATGTACCCGAATTCATACTGAGTACTTTTTCGGGATGCTGGTTCAATGTATTCGCTGCATCCTGACAAGTATTTGCCAATAACGTACGCTTAAATGGAAAAACAGATTTTCGTTGTTGCAGGGAAAATGCAAGGTCATCAATATTTGCATTAGGATTTCGTGCAAGCCAATCCGCAAGCTGGTTAGTCATTCCATCCAATGCAGTTTGTGTTTTTGCACTCAGCGGTAAAATGTAATTTCGCGAATGTACAGGTGCAGGCTCACGTTTTTGCAACGGCGCCTCTTCAACCACCAGGTGCACATTGGTACCGCCCATGCCAAAGGAACTCACACTGGCGCGACACACACCCGCTTCCGGTTTCCAATCCTGAAGTTTGGTATTGACATAAATACGTGATTGATTCAGATCAATATGTGGATTCAACTCGGAGAAATTTGCGGCAGGAACCAGTTTTTTATGCTGCAACATCAAAATTGTTTTGATAAAACCAGTAATTCCCGCAGCTGTTTCCAAATGACCGACATTAGCCTTTACCGAACCAATCGCACAGGGTTCTGCCTGGCCTACATCATAGGCATTTTGAATTGCACTAATTTCAATCGGGTCACCAAGGTTGGTGCCGGTACCATGAGCTTCGATATAGGTAACACTTGCCGGATCAACCTCTGCCATTAACAATGCATTTTTTAACGCACCTTCCTGACCCGGCCCACTAGGTGCAGTGAAACCAATTTTGCGATTGCCATCATTATTAAAAAACGAACCACGAATCACTGCCAGGATAGGATCGCCATCTTCAACCGCTTCGTTAAAAGGTTTTAACAAAACCACACCCATCCCGCTGCCGAAGACAGTACCGGAACCTTCTTTATCAAATGTGCGGCAGCTACCGTCAGCAGAAAAAGGTAGGCCCTCCTGGTACAGATAGCCGGCCTGGTGCGGCACCTTGATTGAAACTCCACCTGCCAAAGCCAAATCACATTCACCCAACAATAAATTTTGGCATGCCATATGAATCGCAACCAGAGAGGTAGAACAGGCAGTTTGCACGGTGACGGCAGGGCCATGAAGGTTCATTTTGTAGGCAACGCGTGTGGCAAGATAATCTTTTTCATTACCTAACAATCCCTGAAAACCCTGGGTGGTTGTTACGTATTGAGGCTGGCAGGCTAAATTATGCATCCAGTATGAATTCATGCTCGCGCCGGCAAAAACACCGATGGAACGACTGGTATTCACACCTGAATAACCGGCCATCTCCAGAGATTCCCAACAACCTTCCAGAAACAATCGATGCTGCGGGTCCAGGACCAAAGCTTCACGTGCCGGGATATCAAAAAACGCGGCATCAAACTTATCGATGTTGTTCAGCAAACTGCTAACTTTTTTATAATTAGGCTGATTGATAATGTCCTGAGCGATGCCTTCCTGTTGCAATTGCTCATCGCTCAATTGCGTAAACACCGATTTCCCTTCAGATAAAATTTTCCAGAAATCCCGCAGATTATCCGCACCCGGGAATCGTCCCGACATTCCAATTACAGCGATTGATTTACTAGTATCCACAACAATTACTCCTTTTTTGATCGGGTGATGGTGTTAAGCCTTCTATTTTCACGGCGACTACTGTGCACGTCGGAAGACTGTTGCTTTACAGGATTTTCCTGCTGTTGAATATGGGCAACCAAATCCACAATTGTCGGGTATTGAAACATGGCTATAAGTTTGAAATTAATACCCGTACGTTGTTTGAACGCCTGATAAGCCGAGACAATCAGCGCCGAATTGGCTCCCATATCAAAGAAGTTGCTGCGCGTACTAATTGGCGATAGATTCAACAGCGATTCAAATACATGCACCAATTCCGCTTCAAGATTATTTTCAGGTGCTACATATATGTCAGTTTCAGTTGCGCTCGCCAACTCACGTTCATTGAGCGCTTTTCTATCAATTTTGCCATTCGCTGTAAGCGGTAACGCATCCAATATTTCAATATTGTCCGGCTGCATATAATCCGGTAAATGTGCAGTAAGGTTGTCACGCAAGCGTGTTAATAACTCCTCCTCTGAAATGTCTTCACTTATTGATGCTACTTCACTCAACGAAACGGGACCCGCCACCAGGCAGCAGAGGAACACCTGCTCATTATTCAGCTCAAGTAATTTCCGCAAATCCCTGCCCTGTAGTCCCCCCACCTGGCAACTACCGAAGCCAAATGTCGGCGCCTGATTACGCAACACGTGGGAGAGCATGCCGACCTCCAGATACGACATAGGGGTAGCCAAATCACCATAAAGTGGCACTATGGTCGATGTATGCTCAACAAAATAAAAAGTAAATGATGCACGATCAGCCATTGCCCGATTATGTGAAAAGTGATCTTCCACGGCAGGCAAAGTATTGTTGATAAATTGCAAACTGTGCTCACGAGGATAATAGCGATACAAACCCGCATCTAACCCCGCCACAGCATTTGGTTTTATGTGAAGATAAATCTGCACAGGATAAAGCCCACCTGCTGAACCGTAAGCAAATTTTAGTTCGCCATCAGATTGAACCTTTGTCCGCAATAAGGTTAAAAATTCGCTGAATTTTTCCTGCGAAACACATTCGCCGGTAAAATCACGACGGCTGCGATTATTCATTGCATCGCTGAATGGAGCCTCAGGCAGACCAATTAATTCTGCATTTTCCGGAACCGCCAAGGCTTTGTATTCAAGCTTATGCAGTAACCGTTCTGCCGCATCAGTAATTGCCACCTGTTGTGCAGCAAAATCTTTTTGTTCATTTGCCAAATGTTGATCAGCTTTTTCGGTTGCAGCTTTCAGCTTTTTAGATGCAACCCATAACCGGATACGTGGTCCCTGCGGCGTTTCTTTAACCATGGCAACTGCAGCGTCAATCCCCGGGGTTTGCCCAGCAACTGCTTCTATTTCCTGCAGCTCTATCCGCAAACCGCGAATCTTTACCTGGAAATCGTTGCGTCCCAAAAACTCGATGTTACCGTCGGGTAGATAACGCCCCATATCACCACTTTTAAAATAGCGCTCCTGGCCACCATTCAAATGGAGATATCGTTCTGCAGTTAATTCAGGGTTATTGATATATCCACGGGTTACTCCGTCACCGGAAATATACATTTCACCTTGAACCCAAATTGGACAAGGGTTTTGAAATGCATCCAGAATATGATATTGGGAATTAGCAAGCGGCCTGCCGTAGGGAATTGAATCCGCTTCCTCATTCGACTGATCGACAATATTGTAAATGTCCCAGATAGTAGTTTCTGTGGGACCACCCGATGCAACGAAGGTTAAACCAGGCCAATAATGGTGCATGCGATCAGGTTGTTTTACCGGAATCCAGTCACCTGCAAGAATGCAAAAGCGCAAGGACTGCACAGGCGATTTTTCAGTATAGTTATCAATATAGTCGAGCAACATATCGAGAAATGCCGGGACAGAATTCCAAAGGCTGACCTGATGGTTTTGTAATAACTCATACCAATGAGATGGATCGCGTCGTAGCTCGGCCTCAGGTATAACAATCGTGCCCCCGACGGTGAGCATTCCGAAAATATCGTAAACCGATAAATCGTGATGAAGCGCGGTAAGCGCAATAACTTTATCGCCTAATCCAATATTAAAACGCTGATTGATGTCCAGGATGCGATTGATTACCTGACGATGCTCAATCATTACCCCTTTGGGCTTTCCGGTGGAACCCGAGGTATATATGACATGCGATAAATCTTCGGCACTAATCACCGGAGCCTGGTGATGGTTTACTCCCACATGTGAGGTCAAGTTATATTGATCAATAGTGAATGAGGGAATTGCAGTAAAGCATTGTGCTTCATTCAATCGTTGTGGCTGGCAAATGAGCGCAGCAGCACCGCTGTTTTCCAATTGATATTGAATACGCGCCACAGGTAATTCTGCATCTATAGGCAGATATGCACAGCCAGCCTGCTGGATGCCCAATACAGCTACTATTTGTTCCCAACCTTTTTCCATCATGATTGCAACTATGCTGTTGCGACCAACACCCGCATTCATGAGATCCCGGGTAACACTGCAGGCTGCACTCCAAAGCTCGCTGTAGGTAAGGCAGGTATTCTTGCTAACAAGCGCAATCTGGTGGGGATATAATTCCACCGCCTCGGCGAAAAGTTTTGCGAGATTAGTAGAACGATCATACGGGCGCTGGGTAGCATTGGCATCCGCTTGCAATACACGGTGTGAGTACTCAGCTAAGGCCAGCGCTTTTTTATCCCAGATTTCAGCAGAACTTATTAATTGTTTGATGAATTGTTCGTAGACCGAAAACATATCATCGATCATGCCATCCGGAAAAAGCCCGTCAATCACATCCCAACTGAAACGAATTGCTCCACCATCCACATGCATTACCTGATGATCAAGGGATACCTGTGGCGTCTGGGTCACACTGAACACTTCATCGCCAAATGATTTCAACCATTTCGAAGGTAAACCCTGGCCGGCCAAATCCAGCAAACTAGTATAAACAATCGGCATTTTTACTTGCTGGGAATAGCCTTGTAAGCGTCCCAGTTCACCTAACACCTTCACACCACTAACGGTTTTATGTTCCAAATGTTGCCATAAGCGGCGCTGGATACGAACAGCCTTCTGTGCAAGTGGCTCATCACGGTCATGATCCACTTTCAATAAAATCATGGAGGTGAAATCCCCGATTATTTTATTGATATCAGGGTGCACCGGAATGCGGTTAAAAAGCGTCACATTCAAGCAAAAATCTTCTGACCCGCTCCATTGACGAATGACCTCCGCAAAAGCAATCATCACCAAAGTACTCGGTGTAATGGCCAATGCTGCGGCACGCTCCTTTAAGGCCTGGGATGCATTGCTATCCAATTGGAAACTGCGTCGGCTGAACCGATTCACATCGGTCGGATTTTTACGTTTGGGCAATGCGGGTGCCGCGGGTAAATCCTTTATTATCTTACGCCAATACTCCAGGGAAATTTGATAGTCTTGCGTTTTTTGTAGCTCATATTCAGTGAGTACATAATCACGGTAACTAATAACCAACGGCTCAGGCGAAAAAGTTTCATCACTATAAAACTGGTATAGC
>JAJQJO010000010.1 GCA_021323495.1 Cellvibrio sp.
GGCGCGCCTGTTTAGCGAGGCTCTGCGCCGCCGGATTTAGCGCTACTGCGGGGGCGGGCCTGGGTACGGCACCGGGCTGCGGCTGCACTACTGCCGGCTGGCCGGGCGTTACCGCGCCAGTGGGTTTGGTAACTACCGGCGCCGGACCCTGCGGTGACTGGGACTGGGTGGAGCAACCGACAATGACAAACACGCCTGCAATCAGGCAGGCGCGGGTGAATAAATTAATCATGGGGATCCTGGACACGGAAGATGGAATTTATGCGCGCGAATTATCCTGTGTGGCTTATTCAGAATCTTTCGCGGCCGCTTTTAACAAGCGCGCCACTTCTTTCCACATATCGATGTAAGCGAGTGCCGCGCGGCTGCGCTGATTGTAGCTGGTTAATGGCGCGCGGCGCAGCCCCATTTGCTCGACAGCGGAATCGTTGGGGATGTAGGTCCGGAGCATGGGCACCGGCATTTTTTTGATATTTTCAACCGCCTCGCGATGCAAACTGCGGCGCATGTCCACCTGATTGAAAAAGCCGACAATCCGCTCGGGTCCGGTTTTTTTACTTTTGAGGAATTCCACTACCTGCTCCATCGCGCGGATCGACAAGGGGCTGGGGATCATCGGGATCAATAAAATATCCACTTCCAACAAGAGTTGTTCAACGCTGGGCGAGAGCGTGGGCGGGCAATCAAAAATCAGGATATCGGCTTTTTCGCTCAGGGGTTTGAGCAACTGCTTGAGGAATTTTTTGTCTTTGCTAAGTTCATCGAATTCGCTGTCCAGGCTGCGCAAGCTTAGATCGGCAGGGATCAACATCAAGCGGGGATAAGGGCTGTAGAGCTCCATTTCGCCGATGGATTTGCCTTTACTGAAGAGCTTGATCGCTTTGACGGTATCCGGCTCCTGCTGGCAAAACCAACTGGCCGCCGCTTGTGGATCCAAATCCCAGAGGATCACATTCTTTTTCGCGGCGGCGGCCATATAGGCCATATTGACTGCGGTTGTGGTTTTACCCACGCCACCTTTGAGGTTGTAGAAAGCGATTTTGATCATGACAGTCCTATTCGTTTCCATGCATTGCGGTGCGAGGCAAGTCATTCGATGCAATGCGTTTCGATGTAAAGCGATGCGTGCGATAAAGCCTGTTTTTTATATAGATGCAAAACGATCAACTAGCGAGTTTTAACTTGTAGCATTTTTAGCCGAATCATTCAAAATTTATACGCCATCATCCCGCTAAACTGCGACTGCGCGCATATCCAAGCGTGATCGGTTGCCTACAGGTACAATCGCTGCTCACATTTGCGAGCAATGGTTATGACCCAAACCCATCCCTACGAACAACTCACGCCCGATATGGTGTTGGATGCAATTGATAGCACCGGCTTCCTGACCGACGCGCGCATTCTGGCGCTCAACAGTTACGAGAACCGCGTCTATCAGGTGGGGATTGAAGGGGCGAGTCCGTTGATCGCCAAGTTTTATCGCCCCGAACGCTGGAGCGATGCTCAGATACTGGAGGAACATGAGTTCACCCAGGCGTTGAAGGACCTGGAGATTTCAGTGGTGCCGCCGCTGGTAGATGAGGAAGGCAAAACGCTGCGCGAATTCCAGGGCTTCCGCTTTGCGCTTTATCCGCGCCAGGGCGGCCACGCACCCAACCTTGATGACTTTGATGCGCTGCTGTCGCTCGGACGTACCCTCGGGCGCATCCATGCATTGGGGCAAGCCCGCCCATTTATGCATCGCCCACCGCTGGATATCCAGACCTTTGGGCGTGACAGTTATGAATTTTTGCTAGGCAATGAGTTTATCCCCGCCAGTTTGCGAGAATCCTACCGCACCTTGGGTGCGGATTTGTTGGCGCGTTGTGAAACCCTCTTTAACCGGGTGGATTACACTCCTATCCGCCTGCATGGCGACTGCCATCCCGGCAATATTTTATGGCGCGAAGATGTACCCCATTTTGTTGACTTCGACGATGCGCGCATGGGTCCGGCGATCCAGGATTTGTGGATGCTGCTCTCGGGTGAGCGCGAGCAACAAACATTGCAGCTGGCCGAGGTATTGGAAGGTTACCGTGAATTTTGCGATTTTGATTTGGCCGAGCTGGCGTTGATCGAAGCGCTGCGTAGCCTGCGGATTATGCATTACAGCGCCTGGCTGGCACGGCGCTGGACTGACCCGGCTTTTCCCCGCCACTTTCCCTGGTTTAATACCGAGCGCTACTGGGGTGAGCACATTCTGGAGTTGCGCGAACAATTGGCAGCCCTGAATGAGCCGCCGCTGGTCATTTTTTGAGATTTGCTTGTTGGAAAATCAGCAACTACCCCTAATAATGGTTCACCCAAGCCTGTTACATTAATACTTAATTTGTTTCGCATAAGGATCTGGCCATGAATGCCACTGTCACCGCCACTACCGCTACTCTTATTGCCGACCGGTTGTGGGAGTCTATTCGCATGCAAACCCGCAAGCAGGCAGAGACCGAGCCGGTGCTGGCCAGCTTCCTATATTCCACCATCCTCAACCACGACACCCTTGAGGCAGCACTGAGCTTCCATCTCGCCAACAAACTGGATAGCCCTGCGTTACCTGCGATGTTGATCCGCGAAGTGATTGAAGAAGCGATGGCAACCGACAAAGCGATTGTCGAATCGGTACGTGCCGATCTGCTGGCAGTAAGCGAGCGCGATTCCGCTTGTTGCTCGCTGGTCACACCGCTGCTTTACTTCAAAGGGTTCCATGCCCTACAAGCCTATCGCGTTGCCCATTGGCTGTGGAAACAGGGGCGCAACTCGCTTGCGCTGTTTTTGCAAAACCGCATCTCGGCGGTGTTTGCGGTGGATATCCACCCCGCTGCCCGCATTGGCAAAGGTATTATGTTCGACCACGCTACCGGCATCGTAATTGGCGAAACGGCGATCGTTGAAGATATGGTCTCGATCATGCAAGCCGTGACGTTGGGCGGTACAGGTAAGGAGGCGGGGGATCGCCATCCAAAAGTGCGCAGGGGAGTATTGATTGGCGCCGGGGCGAAGATCCTCGGCAATATCACTGTGGGTGAGTGCGCCAAGATTGGTGCAGGAAGCGTGGTACTCAAGGATGTGCCGCCGCGCGCCACTGTGGCTGGTGTACCCGCGCAAATCATTGGCGAAACCCGCTGCAACCAACCCGCGCGCGAAATGGATCACTTGATTCGTTAACCATTCCGGCAGGGCGCTCACGGAATTATCGCCAGGAAGCGCCCTGCAATAACACAGCCGCACCAAAAAAATCCTGCCATTTGCCCTATCGCCGTTCAAAAACAGTCTATATAACCGTTAATTCGCCTTTGGTCTGGAATTTGCTCTATCAGCATTCCAAGACCGAGGAGAAAAGCATGCAATACACTAAACCCATGATTGATTTGGTGTACGAGATTCGCCGCCGCGTGGATGCTGATATGAAGCCCAGCGTCAAAATGGCGAACCCGGAAATGCTTAAGGAACTAGCGGACTATCACCAGCAAACCAAAGACACCATTACCAAAACCCTGATCAAGGAGTTGCTGTTCATGGCCGGCGAGCAATGGCGACAATTATTGGAGCCGGTCTCACCAGAAGCAGCGCAAGTGCCGGATATTACCAAACACAAAGTGCCGGAGATTCCCAGACAAGTAGTCAAGGTCTATCGCGGCCAAACCATATTGGTTGATGCACCACGTGCGACCCACGCCAACCCGGTGCGCATGTATCGCGGCCATCCGGTGGTGTAGCGCATACACATGTCAGCAAGCCTTCCTTTTCGGTGATCATGATTTATGTCATGCCTATCATGGGAGAGGGACAAAGCGGGGGTGCTGCCAATATAAAAAAGCGCGGCCATCACAGCCACGCTTTGATCAATAACGACAATAACTACTTACTGTTTTTGCTTTAACAAATCGCGAATTTCAGCCAGTAATACTTCCTGTGTGGTAGGCGCAGCAGGTGTGGGCGGCTCTTTGGCTTTGACTTTATTGATCATCTTTACCAACATAAAAATTGCAAACGCAATAATGGTGAAATCAATAATCGTCTGGATAAATTTACCAATCGAAATTACCACCGCTGGGGCGGCACCTTCAGCGGCCTTCAGGGTGATAACCAGATCGCTAAAATCAACACCGCCTATCAGCAACCCGATGGGCGGCATAATTACGTCAGCAACAACCGAGGTAACGATTTTGCCAAAGGCCGCACCGATAATAATCCCCACTGCCAGATCAACAACATTACCCTTTATCGCAAAGTCTCTGAACTCTTTTACCATACCCATTTAAATTCCCCTTTTAGAAATAAATAAAGCACATCAGATAAAAGTTTTATAGCCTATAACCCGCCCAAAACCAAGTATAGTGACCTATTACTCATCTTCACGCCGGGCAGAAACATCGGGCACTCCATCTTCATCAACCATCACGTGAACTACCATTGGTTGGCAACATACCTGGCAATCTTCAACATAGGTTTGCTGCTCACATGAGCAATCAACCAATACACTGATAGATTCACCGCAGTAGGGACAATCGAGAAAACATTCTTCTTGCATACTCATCGTCAGCTCCGGTGATTAATAAGCAGTGGGCAAATCGATGCCCAACTCATTCCATAATTGGTCAACACGATCTTTTACTGCCTGATCCATTACGATCGGCGTACCCCATTCGCGCGTGGTTTCACCCGGCCATTTATTGGTCGCATCAAAACCAATCTTGGAACCCAGGCCGGAAACCGGCGAGGCAAAATCGAGATAATCAATCGGGGTATTTTCTATCATGACGGTGTCGCGTGCCGGGTCCATACGGGTGGTCATTGCCCAGATCACATCATTCCAATCGCGCGCATTGACATCGTCGTCAGTAACAATCACAAACTTGGTGTACATAAATTGCCGCAGGAAACTCCACACACCCATCATCACCCGTTTGGCGTGACCGGGATATTGTTTTTTCATGGTGACGACTGCCATGCGATAAGAACAACCTTCGGGTGGCAAATAAAAATCCACGATTTCCGGAAATTGTTTTTGCAAAATCGGCACAAATACTTCGTTGAGGGCGACCCCGAGAATGGCGGGTTCATCTGGTGGACGACCGGTATAGGTGCTGTGATAAATCGGATCGCGGCGATGGGTAATTCGCTCTACCGTGAACACCGGAAAATTATCGACTTCATTGTAATATCCCGTGTGATCGCCAAACGGCCCCTCGGGCGCCATATCATTAGGGGCAATATAGCCTTCCAGGATAAATTCCGCAGACGCGGGAACTTGTAAATCATTCCCGATGCACTTCACTACTTCGGTTTTATCACCGCGCAATAGTCCGGCAAAACCGTATTCGGAGAGCGTATCAGGCACCGGCGTTACTGCACCGAGAATCGTTGCAGGATCAGCACCGAGCGCAACAGCAACGGGAAAGTTTTTGCCGGGATTCTGGAGCTGGAATTCACGAAAATCCAGGGCGCCACCACGATGGGAGAGCCAGCGCATAATCAACCGGTTTTTACCGATTTTTTGCATGCGGTAAATGCCGAGATTTTGTCGCTCTTTGTGAGGCCCACGGGTGACGACCAATGACCAGGTGACTAATGGCCCAACATCGCCGGGCCAGCAAGTTTGGATCGGTAGCAGATCAAGATTTACCGCATCACCTTCAAGCACTGTTTCCTGGCATTGCGCTTTGCTCAACACCTTGGGTGCTAAATTCAAAACCTGTTTGAAAATAGGTAATTTATCCCAGGCATCTTTAAATCCCTTCGGCGGCTCCGGCTCTTTTAAAAACGCGAGCAACTTGCCCACTTCGCGCAAGGCCTCAACCGATTCCTGCCCCATTCCCAAAGCCACACGCTCGGTGGTGCCGAATAAATTGGCAAGCACGGGAATCGCATAACCCTTGGGATTTTCAAATAATAACGCGGGGCCACCGGCACGCAGGGTGCGATCGCAAATTTCAGTCATTTCGAGACGGGGGTCAATTTCCTGTTTGATGCGTTTTAATAAACCGCGGGTCTCAAGCAGGGCGATAAAATCGCGCAGGTCTTTATATTTCATTATGTTAAAAAAACCGAAGCCCGTATGGAGCACAGCATATTACGGGGTTTAAAATTTCCCGCATTGCGCTGCGCTCCATACGGGCTACATGCTCTTTCGCCCCGCCCTTTTAAAGGGCGGTTGGGAGGGATTACTTGCGCTTCATCGACATAAAGAATTCGTCGTTGGTTTTGAAATCTTTCAATTTATCCAGCAAGAATTCAGTTGCCGCAACGTCTTCCATATCGTTTAACAAACGACGCAGAATCCATGCGCGCTGCAATTCATCTTCACGCATCAACAATTCTTCGCGACGGGTACCGGAGCGGCGCACATTGATTGCAGGATAGATACGCTTCTCGGCAATTTTGCGATCAAGATGCAATTCGAGGTTACCTGTACCTTTAAATTCTTCGTAAATAACTTCGTCCATTTTGGAGCCGGTATCAACAAGTGCAGTGGCGATAATACTCAGGCTGCCACCTTCTTCGATATTACGAGCAGCGCCAAAGAAACGCTTGGGACGTTCCAGCGCATGTGCATCCACACCACCGGTCAATACTTTGCCCGATGAAGGAATAACCGTATTGTAAGCACGCGCCAAACGGGTGATAGAGTCGAGCAAAATCACCACGTCTTTTTTGTGTTCAACCAACCGCTTGGCTTTTTCAATCACCATATCCGCCACTTGTACGTGGCGCGCGGGCGGCTCATCAAAGGTGGAGGCAACTACTTCGCCGCGCACCGAGCGCTGCATTTCGGTAACTTCTTCCGGACGCTCATCGATCAACAATACAATCAAATGACACTCGGGATTATTGCGCGTAATCGCCTGCGCAATATTTTGCATCATAATTGTTTTACCAGCCTTGGGGGGCGCAACAATCAAGCCGCGCTGGCCTTTACCTATGGGGGCAATTAAATCGATGATACGACCGGTGAGGTCTTCGGTAGAACCATTACCGGCTTCGAGTGGAAGACGAACATTGGGGAACAGCGGCGTGAGGTTTTCAAACAGAATTTTGTTGCGGGAGCTTTCCGGTTTATCAAAGTTAATGTCATTAACTTTTAACAGTGCGAAATATCGCTCGCCTTCTTTCGGTGGCCGGATCTTACCGGAGATAGTATCACCCGTGCGTAAATTGAAGCGGCGTATCTGGCTGGGTGAAACATAAATATCGTCTGGACCTGCAAGATAAGAGCTGTCGGCTGAACGCAAAAATCCGAATCCATCCACCAAAATTTCCAACACACCGTCGCCGTATATATCCTCTCCGCCCTTGGCGTGGCGCTTGAGGATATTAAAAATAATGTCCTGTTTGCGTGAGCGGGCGATATTTTCCAAACCCATTTCGTGGGCGATATCAATTAATTCTTCAATCGGTTTCTTTTTAAGGTCGGTTAGATTCATAGGAAAGACTTTGTGGATGGATGTGCGTTATTGCAGGTTATTCGCCGAATGGCACTTGTTGATATTAAAATGTTGAAATCAAAACGTTGATATAAAATTGCTGAAATTAAGAAACTGCCCGCATTTTTTGCTGTTATTAAGCCGCTGCATTCAGGTGTCGGCTCAACGCCTTGCATTCAATCGCCCCATCAGTATTGTTCATGCGAATTGACTGGTAAATTGGCTGGTCTGTTTATATCAAATACTGACTTATAACAGATGCCGGGGCAAGAACAGCAGCAGGGAAATTGGGGTTTGTTCGTCTGGTTTAAGGGAATCGGGAAGGTGATTCAGGGAGGAACAAACATCAGATGAGGCTGAGTATAGCGGCAAATATCGTCCAGTGCAAAAACAAATTGGGGGCCATCTAGCGAATGGCCCGCAAATTTATATTGCTGAATTAATAAAATCAACCAGCTGCGCTTTGCTCACTGCACCTACTTTGGTGGCATGGGCAGCGCCATTTTTGAAGATAATCAGGGTTGGGATACCGCGCACATTGAATTTGGCTGCAACGTCTTTATTATCGTCAACATTGAGCTTGGTAACTTTTAACTTACCTTCAAATTGTTCCGCAAGATCATCCAGAATGGGGGCAATCATCTTACATGGGCCGCACCAGGGTGCCCAAAAATCAACCAGCACAGGCAAATCTGCGCCTATTACTTCCTGCTCAAAGCTGGCATCACTTACGTGGACAATCGCATCGCTACTCATAATAAACTCCAAATCTGATAGTCATTTAGTTGTGGGGGAAACCCATAATTCGTTGCAGCCATCATAAGGATTGCCTCCGACTCAGGCAAGGAGAAAAAACCAATGATTGCCATAGGGGGACACTATGCGCACGCCATCAACCAACACTCTTATTTAATGTTGAACACGTTCAACCAGGCCTGTGGCCTCAAATGCAGAATAAAGATTACTGAAAGTGACCGGTTTGGATAAATAATAATTCATACCGCTCGCAAACACCGCTTCGCGGTGCTCCTGCAGCGCATGGGCAGTGAGCGCAATGATTGGTATTGCGGATAAACCTTCGCGCCGCTCGTAATCCCGAATACTGCGCGTTGCTTCGAAACCATCCATTTCAGGCATTTCACAATCCATCAAAATAAGATCGAAACGCTCGCCCGTCCCCTGCACCGCATCACAGGCTTCAACACCATTCCCGGCAAATGCAGGAACTATATTAAGCTTCCCCAGCAAACCTTTAATTACCATACGGTTGACCGGATTATCTTCTGCCACCAGTACCCGCAGATGCGCAAACCTGTCAGGGTCGCGGGCTTTTCGCTCGGTAACAATTTGTGGCAATGGCTCATGCCCGAGTAACGCAATTAATTCCTGGCGCAATAATTTCATCGACACAGGTTTACGCAATATTGCATGGATCCCAAGACTGCGCATCTGCCCCTGATCATGGTAAATATCGCCAGCGCTGAACATAAAAAGCGGTAACTCACGAAACTCCGGCAACACCCTTAACCATTGCGCTAATTCAAAACCATTGGCATCAGGCAATGAATAATCGAAGCCGACAAAATCATAAGGCTCACCCGAATGCATCGCGTGCTTTAATTGCGCGAGCGCCGTTTTCGCCGATGCTACTGACTCCATATCCACTCCCCAGGCAGCGCAATGAGGTGCAACAAATTCGCTCAAGTGGCGACTGGCTTCAACAAACAATAATTTTTTACCTGGCAACAATTCACTTTTGGATTCCGCATGCGGGTTATTCCAGTCGCATACTTCTTCCTGATTTAAACGTGCAGTAAACCAAAATGTTGAGCCACGCCCTTTTTCACTTTCAACTCCAATTGCTCCGCCCATTAACTCCGCCAGGCTTTTGCAAATTGCCAATCCCAAACCAGTACCACCATATTTGCGCGTGGTGGAAGCATCTGCCTGATTAAAAGAATCAAATAAATCCTGGGCATTGCCTGTCTCAATACCAATCCCGCTGTCTCGCACGATAAAACGCAGCTCAACTTTATCATCAGGTAAAAGTGCAACACGCTTTACTTGCAGGGACACAAATCCCTCCGTAGTAAATTTAAACGCATTACCGAGTAAATTAATAATGATCTGCCGCAACCGGGTTGGATCTCCCTTGAGCCATTTAGGGACATCCGGATCAAGTCCACCAAATAATTCGATTTGGCGCTTGTTAGCCGTGGCACCAAATAATTGCACGCAACTTTCAACCAGCTCATCCAGTTCAAAGGTGGTTTCTTCAAGCCGCATCTTGCCTGCTTCGATTTTGGAGTAATCGAGAATGTCATTGATAATTGTGAGCAGGGTTTCGCCTGAGCGATGGATAACATCAATGTAGTGTTTCTGATTATCGTCGAGGGGCGTATCGCGCAGCATTTCCAACATGCCAATCACACCATTCATGGGGGTGCGGATTTCATGGCTCATAGTAGCGAGAAATTGGCTCTTGGCCCGGCTCGCATCTTCTGCTGCGTTTTTTTGGCGGCGGGTTTCCAACTTCTCTTCTTTTTCACTTAAAAGTGCCATTTCAATGGCGTGGCGCTGCTCGATATCGTCGAGTAAAGTCTCGCGCATATGGTTGATAGCATTGACGACATTATCCAATTCATCGGACGCCGAATTGACTTTGAGACGTTTGAGCTTAAGCGGTTTGGTGAGGGTTTCCAGATTGAGATTGCGCGCATAGTTGGCGATGGTTTTCATATGGCGCGTGAGCAATGCGTGCACTAACCAGACTATAAACAACGCGATTACCAGGGTTTTGGTGCCCTGCACCAGTGCGATAAAAAATGCACGCTCCCACAATTTATCGTAAATACTGCTGAGGCTCGCGGTAACCGTTAGTGTGCCTAACTGCTGCTGCGGTGTACTGGCATCTTCATAAACCAGAGGATAACTGCGCACCAAAAATTGGCTGCGTTTATTTTCAAGTTCCTGGGGATCGTAGGCATTATTGCTTGCTATCAGAGTCTGCTCGGTATTGTTCCAATCATGCCAGACCACACTGACCTGGACCACATCATCGACCGCAAGCACGCTATTGATCTGGATATTCAATTGCTCCTGATCAAAACCCCAGAGGCTCTTGGTAATGCTGGCCAAGGTGCTGATGCGTACCTGGTCGAGCCGCTTTTCAAGTGCAGCAATGTCATCGTTAAAATTGCTGTGCAACTGCAACAAGATGGCAACAAGCGTAACAATCGAACTACTGATAATAATCAATCCCAACAGCCGCGCCGCTATAGGGTTTTCACGCATGTAATTTCTGATGTTGGGCATCTCAACCAACCGCAACGGGATCAATAAGAAGGAGTGCCCTTGAGTGTAGCAGCAAAAAAACACATACCTAAGTATTAAAGAGTGGCCTAGCTCCAGCTCAGCTTATATAGCCGGACTGGAGATGCAGCAGCAAACGCTCGGCGCGCTCGATAAAGTCCTTGCGTTCCGCCGGGTCGTCCAATTGCACGCTGAGTGCATAGGCGTAGTGGCGCAACCCCGAGGGGCCGGTTTTCCCAGCATGTAACCAGTGCTTGAAAATATCTTCGGTAATGCTTTTTCCCAAGAGGCCAAAATGATCAAGGAACAGGATGTTTAGTTGCTCGATTACGCGCCTGACAACAGGCAACAAATTAGGCTGGGAATGACGGATCAGGGTGGAAGAATGGCTCATATAAATCTCCTTGAATGTCCTTCTTGAGTTAAGCTGATACCCGATTAATCGCAAAGACTGTTTTGAAATAACGTATTATTTTGAAACAGCTGCAAGGTGCATGCGGAGTTTGCAAAGAACCGTTAAAAAAAGCCTGGGCTGCAAATGCCCAACACCCTATTTTTCAACGGCAGATGGTTTACAATGCGCGCCAATTCCTGTGATTCAGGAACAGGCATCCCGCCCATCACAACCCAATCCAGAATTCAGAATTAACACTGCAACTATCGGGTGTGGTTGTGTGTGCAGTGAAGAATGGCGCTGTTCTGCATCTAAACAGCGTTATTTGGCAGACAGACACTACACTATGTGCAGTCTTTATATTGCCCGGGGCCAAGCGGTTTTTAACTAACTAATCTCAACAATCCGACGCGGAGAAAGAGTGGATGAGCATGTTGTTCAACAACAAAAAGGCTGGTAGCCGATTATTTACCTACCCCGGTTTAACTGCCCTGGCGATGAGCTGTGTATTAAGTACCGGTCTGGTCGGATTCGCCAATGCTCAACCACAACCTGTGGTAGCGCCAGCAGCCGTTACTGAAATTGCTCAACCCGCATTGTTTGACGCAATTGCATCGCGCGCCAGGCTGCTCGCCAAACGCGAGTACAAACCCATCCAGGCCAATATTCCCGAAGCACTCGCGAATATGAATTACGACCAATATCGCTCGATTCGCTTCCGCCCCGAAGCATCGCTATGGCACAACGAATCGCTGTTCGAATTGCAATTGTTCCACCCCGGCTTTCTCTACCGGGAGCCGGTAACCCTGCATATGGCCACCGACGGCCCGGATGCTTTTGTCCAATTCAAACAGGAATATTTTAATTACGATGGGCCGGCAGCCCCCTTGGCCGGCGTTGCTCCGGGCAATATCGGCTTTGCCGGTTTCCGCATCCATTACCCACTCAACAGCAATCAATACAAAGATGAGTTTGTAGTATTCCAGGGTGCATCCTATTTTCGTCTGGTTGGCCCCGGCCTGGCCTATGGCTTGTCCGCACGTGGCCTGGCCATCGACACCGCAGAACCCAAGGGGGAAGAATTTCCGGTATTCCGCGAGTTCTGGCTGGTCAAACCCGGCCCTACCGAGACCCGGATGGTAATGTACGCATTGCTCGACAGCCCATCCATCACCGGGGCCTATCGCTTTGAGATCTTTCCTGGCGCCCCTACCGAGATGACCGTGGAAGCGCGCTTGTTCGCCCGCAAAGACATCCTTAAAGTCGGTGTGGCACCGCTCACCAGTATGTATATGTGGGGCGAAAACCATACCCGCTTTGTCGACGACTTCCGCCCCGAAGTACATGATTCAGACGGTTTGTTGATGGCTGCAGCCAACGGCGAATGGATCTGGCGCCCAATCAGCAACCATCGCCAACTGCGGGTCTCCTCGATGCTCGACGAAAATCCGCGTGGTTTCGGCCTGTTGCAGCGCGACCGGGATTTTGACCACTATATGGATATGGAATCCCGCTATGAAAAGCGCCCGAGTATGTGGATTGTCCCCGAAGGAAACTGGGGCAAAGGCCGCGCCGAGTTGGTGGAAATCCCCAGCGACAGTGAAACCAACGATAACGTAGTCGCTTATTGGGTTCCGGCCAAGCCGATGAAAGCGGGCTCCAACGCAACCTTTAAATACCGCCTGCGTACCTTTGATGATCACCTGCCTGAAAATACCGGAGCCAAAGTTATTCGCACCCGTATCGGTTGGGGCGCCAACCCTGGTCAAGCCAACCCACCGCCATTAAGCAAGCGCAAGTTCGTTATTGATTTCCGTGGTGGCGAATTGGATAACTTGTCCGCTGATGCCCCCCTGGTTGCCGAGATGCAAAAATCAGCCGGGAATATCAGCGAGCTGGTTGTCCGCCAATTGCCCGATGGTCGCACCTGGCGCGCCTCATTCAAATTGGAACCCGAAGGTGACAAAGTTGCTGATATGCGTCTCTATTTGAAACTGCGCGACCAACGCCTGAGTGAAGTCTGGAGTTATGTCTGGTATCCCGATGCAATCTGATATGACCCACGAGTTTCGCGCCCCCGCTGATTTAACCGTCCTGCCTGCGGATGCCATACGCATCCCGGGCAGGTCGTTGCGTCGCTATGTGTATGTAATCCTGAGCCTGCTCACTGCCATTAGCGGTGTGTACATCATGTTCGACA
Organism: Cellvibrio sp.; assembly: GCA_021323495.1. Classification (GTDB taxonomy): domain Bacteria; phylum Pseudomonadota; class Gammaproteobacteria; order Pseudomonadales; family Cellvibrionaceae; genus Cellvibrio. The sequence continues at coordinate 13,367 of JAJQJO010000010.1, forward strand.
TCCTGCGCGCCAACGACCTGACTACCCTTGAAGCCGTTATCCTGGTGCTCTTTGGCATCAGTTTTACCTGGCTCAGCCTTGCCTTCTGGAGCGGTTTGTTCGGGTTTATATTGCAAATGTTGCGTATCGACCCGCTCACACTAAAATCCACCAAAGGCCTGCTGGATAACACATCGCCTATCACCTGCCGTACAGCGGTAGTGATGCCGGTTTACAACGAAGACACCCACCGTGTGATCGCTGGTTTTGAAGCGACTTTGCGCTCGTTGGAAAAGACCGGTGAAATAGCCAATTTCGATTTCTTCCTGCTCAGCGATACCACCAATCTCACTATCGCCCAGGCCGAGCGCGATGCATGGCAACTCCTCACCGGACGACTGGGTGACCTGAGCAAACAAACGTTCTATCGCCGCCGCGAAAAAAACACCGCGCGTAAAGTGGGCAACCTGTCGGAATTTTGCCAACGCTGGGGTGCCAACTACGAAAATATGATTGTGCTGGATGCTGACAGTGTAATGGCCGGTGATTGCCTGGTGAAAATGGTGCGCGCCATGCAAGCCAACCCACGTACCGGGCTGATCCAAACCATTCCGATTCCGGTGCGCCAAACCACCTTCTTTGGCCGCTTTGTACAGTTTGCAGCGGTGCTTTACAGCCCTATGCTCGCCACTGGCCTCGCCTTCTGGCAAACCGATGCGGCCAACTATTGGGGGCACAATGCCATCATTCGCATGCGCGCTTTCATCGACCATTGCGGCCTGCCAACACTGCCCGGCAAAGCCCCCTTCGGTGGTGACATCCTCAGCCACGACTTTGTTGAGGCCGCCATGTTGCGTCGCGCTGGCTGGGATGTATTCCTGCTCGCCGACCTGGAAGGCAGCTATGAAGAAGTGCCCTGCAATATTATTGATTACGCCAAACGCGACCGCCGTTGGGTGCAGGGTAATATCCAACACCTGGGTATTGTCGACACCAAAGGCCTGCACCCTATTAGCCGTATGCATTTTTTGTTGGGCGCTATTGCCTATATCACCTCATTGATTTGGCTGTTGATGCTAGTGCTGAGCACGGCAGATGCTGTAGTACGTGCGATTAACTCGAACGTGTATTTCACCGAGATCTACCAGCTTTATCCCACTTGGCCGATAGCTAAAACCGAACTGATCGTGGCGCTGATTGTACTCACCACCACATTGCTGATGGGTCCAAAACTGCTCGGTGTCATAGTGGCGCTCACCCACCGACGCAAACAATTTGGCGGTGCGCGTGCAATCGTAAAAGGCACAATAGTCGAGACTATTTTTGCGGTGTTAATCGCACCTATCATGATGGTTTACCACGCCTATTTTGTTATTTCTGTATTGCTTGGCTTTAAGGTGAATTGGGATTCCCAAGATCGCGAAGGGCGTTTATTGCCGTGGGGTGAATGCTTTGCACGCACCTCCAAAATGACTACCGCTGCATTTCTATGGGGCTTGATGACCTATATTTATGCACCAATTTTTTTCTGGTGGTTATTACCGGTATTGACTGGTTTGGTTTTGGCCGCACCGCTAGTGCGTTACTCCAGTAGTCTCGATTGGGGCAGAGGTACCCGTGCGCACAAAATTTTTATCAGCCCCGATGAAACCAACCAGGACCCGGTCTTAACCCACCTGGACGAATTACTGGCGGTTGAATATCCACCTCTGGCAACCCCGGCACCGATTCCCGCATTACCCGCTGACAATTGGTGCGATATGCCCCATCGCGAAATAGATAAATACGTGATGGTGAAGCGCTAAGGTCCATTTTGAAAAAATAAAACGCAATTCCGCCCAATAAAAACGGCCATCAATTGATGGCCGTTTTTATTTCAGGGAAACCTCAGGATTAGTTCAAGCGTTTCGGATCAAATACAATCCTGTCACCCAACAAACGCCCGTGAATAATTGCCCCGGGCATAAATTTGCCGCCGAGAATATCCTGTGCCAGCGGGTTTTCAATCAACTGTTGAATAGCGCGCTTTAACGGGCGTGCACCGTAGACTGGATCAAAACCCACACCCGCTAATTTATTCATTACCTCATCGTCCAATTCAAGGCTCAAGTCACGCTCAGCCAAACGTTTCCTCAATAACTCAAGCTGGATATCGGCAATGCCGCGGATTTGTTCGCGGCCGAGCGGATGAAACACCACAACCTCATCGATGCGGTTAATAAACTCCGGCCGAAAGTGGCCGGTCACTACTTCCATCACCGCGTCTTTCATCGCGTTGTAACGGTTCTCGTTGTTGAGTGAGTTATTCAGATCATCATTCACAAAGCTGTCGAAACTCACGGTATCAAAGGATTTATCTTCCGCTAATTCCTGGATCCGATCTGAACCCAAATTCGATGTCATTACAATTACCGTATTGCGGAAGTCCACTGTACGCCCTTGGCCATCTGTTAACCGGCCATCGTCCAATACCTGCAATAAAATATTGAACACATCGGGATGCGCTTTTTCAATTTCGTCGAGCAAAATTACCGAGTAAGGTTTGCGGCGCACTGTCTCAGTAAGATAGCCGCCCTCCTCATAACCCACATAACCCGGTGGTGCACCAATCAAACGGGCAACCGAATGTTTTTCCATAAATTCCGACATATCGATACGCACCATGGAATCTGCGGTATCAAATAAAAATTCCGCCAGGGATTTGCACAATTCCGTTTTACCGACCCCGGTCGGTCCCAAAAATAAAAAAGAACCATTGGGTCGGTTGGCATCACTCAAACCGGCGCGCGAACGACGCACCGCGTTAGCTACCGCGACTACTGCTTCATGTTGGCCAATCACGCGTTTATGCAGCGACTCTTCCATACGCAATAATTTTTCACGCTCACCTTCCAACATTTTGGAAACAGGAATTCCAGTCCATTTTGACACTACTTCAGCAATTTCTTCCTCGGTGACCTTATTGCGCAACAGTTTCATTTCCATCATTTCAGCTTGGCCAGCCATGTCCAGTTGTTTTTCCAACTGTGGAATAATGCCGTATTGCAATTCGCTCATGCGCGCCAGATCACCTTTGCGGCGCTTTTCTTCCATTTCAAAACGTGCCTGCTCCAGCTGGCTTTTAATTTCTTGCGAGCCTTGCAGTGCCGCTTTTTCGGCACGCCAGATTTCTTCCAGATCATTTAACTCGCGCTCAAACTTATCAATATCCAGATCGAGTTTGGCAAGGCGTTTTTTACTCGCCTCATCCTCATCTTTTTTCACCGCTTCGCGTTCGATTTTGAACTGAATTAAACGGCGCTCCAAACGATCCATTTCTTCTGGCTTGGAATCAATTTCCATACGGATGCGGCTTGCGGCTTCATCGATCAAATCAATTGCCTTATCAGGCAATTGACGGTCAGTGATGTAGCGCTGGGATAACTTTGCGGCGGCGATAATTGCAGAATCAGTAATATCCACACCGTGGTGAACTTCATAGCGCTCTTTTAATCCGCGCAAAATAGCGATGGTGTCTGATTCATTCGGTTCATCAACCAACACTTTTTGAAAGCGCCGTTCAAGCGCTGCATCTTTTTCAATATATTTACGATATTCATCAAGGGTAGTTGCACCGACGCAATGCAGCTCTCCGCGCGACAACGCCGGTTTAAGCATATTGCCCGCATCCATTGCACCTTCACCTTTACCCGCGCCGACCATGGTGTGTAACTCATCGATAAATAAAATGATGCGGCCTTCCTGTTTGGCCAATTCATTGATCACTGATTTCAAACGCTCTTCAAACTCTCCGCGAAATTTTGCACCGGCAAGCAACCCACCGAGATCAAGTGATAACAATCGCTTATCTTTTAATCCTTCCGGGACTTCACCATTGACGATACGCTGTGCAAGACCTTCGACAATTGCCGTTTTACCCACGCCCGGCTCGCCGATTAAAACCGGATTATTTTTACTGCGGCGTTGCAGTACTTGAATAGTGCGGCGAATTTCATCATCGCGACCAATCACCGGATCCAGCTTACCCGCTTCTGCACGCGCCGTTAAATCGACCGTATATTTTTCCAATGCCTGGCGATTGCCCTCCGAATCGGCGTCATCCACGTTTTCGCCGCCGCGCACTTTTTGGATGGCCTGTTGCAAACGCTGGGCATTGCCAAATTTTTTCAACAACTCCGATACAGCTCCCTGGGATTCCAGCATCATGACCAGCAACACCGAATCGCTGGAGACAAATTTATCCCCCACTTTCTGTGCGTGACGATCAGCGAGGTTTAACAGGCGCACCATATCCGGTGACATAGTCACTTCGCCGGTAGGATTCTTGATTTGCGGCAGGTTTTCCAGATATTCATTAAGCGAGGTACGTAAGCCGGCAACATCAAAACCGGCCTGGCTCAATAACAGGCGGACACTGGCGGCACCTTTTTGGTCAATCATTGCCAACAGCAAATGGCCGGGATCGAGCTGGCTGTGATCCTGCCCCAGCGCAATTGATTGGGCATCGGAAAGTGCGACCTGGAGCTGATTGGTTAAACGGTCAATACGCATGGATTACCTCAAGCGAAGTGTTACTACTCGGTTGAAGCAGACGTGGGGGCAGCAAGGGTGATTTCAAGCAGGCCACTGACCTGCTTGCCTCTCTTACGAGGGAATACTATGTGTTAGTTGCGGTAGATCAACGTTTTGTTAGATCAGAGTTGCGCTCCAGGCACACGGGGTGTTTCGCGCACCTCGAAAAACTTGATCGACATCGGATAGTTTTTGATGACGCCTTTGTTGGCATCCATAGCACCCATGATGGTGAATACAATCGAACAGACAAAGAGTATCGCCAGCAGGGCAAAGCCAACAAGAATAAGGCAAAGCACCAAACTTACCAGACAATAAATTAATGAGCTGAATACCCAGTTCATTACTACCTTGCCCTGCTCATCAATATAAGGATCTTCCTTTTTTGATTGCCACATAATCAAGGGCACTATCAGCCCAAGAAATGGAAACAACCAGGAGCAGAATTGGGTAAGGTGCAGCACCAAAGCGTAATCGTAATTATTGGTTTGCATAATGGTATGGGGTTGCGCCTGCGTTGCCGGCTGCGGCTGGGCGCCCAGGATACGCTCCTTGGCCTGTTGGTACTCCTCTTCGCTGATCAGCCCTTTTTGTTTAAGGTCATTCAGTTTTTCAATTTGGTCGAGATCCATGATGATTCCTTGTGAATGGTGATACCGGCTGTGCCGCTGAAATGAATGTTCACTGGTTTAGATGCTGTAATTGTTCTGCTGGATTCAATCTATCGCAAAAAATTACTCCAGCCAGATCAAACTCGCCATGCGCCCGGTTACTTTATCGCGACGATAAGAATAAAACCGGCTTTCATCGGTATAAGTGCAGTCAGCGCCACCATAAATATCCGTCACCCCCAACGCATTTAACTCGGCGCGGGCAAGGATGTAGATATCAGCATAAAAGTGTAACGGCCGCTGCGCCGGGATAAATGCACTGGCGATTTGTTCGGCGTGGTGTTGGCTGCGCGCGGCTTTAAAAAAGGCCTCAAGTACATCAACACCCACTTCAAAATGGAGTTGGGAAATGGCTGGTCCGAGATAAGCGAGCAGCTCGCGGGGTTTCGCTGTGAATTTTTGCAGGCCACGCACGCATATCCCGTTCGCCAGGCCACGCCAACCGCAATGCAATGCAGCCACTTGAGTGCCCTGTTTATCGCACAACAAAATCGGCAGGCAATCCGCCGTCATTACCACGCAGGGATGGCCAATCTGATTGCTATAGCTGCCATCGGCTGTACGCACCACACCGTCAGTCCTGGCATGGATAACTTTGACACCGTGGATCTGCTCCAGCCATTGCGGGTTCGCCACCAGGCCCAATTGGGCAGAGAGCTGCGCGCGATTGGCCGCAACAGACGCGGGATTATCGCCTACATGGAGGCCAACATTATTACTTGTATAGGGCGATAGACTCACACCGCCAGCGCGGATGGTGATGTGACTACGGACGTTGGCCGGAGCAGGCCAGTCAGGCGTAATGCCGGGGATATCAGTCATCGACAAGGGTATAACCGGTATTGAGTGCATCTAGCAAATTGAGGAAATCTGCAGGTAATGGTGCAGTCCACTCAGTGTATTCACCAGTGCCAGGGTGTTCCAGGCCCAATTTGAATGCATGGAGCGCCTGCCTTGGGAAACCTTTGAGCGTATCGATCAAATGCTGGTTGGCGCCCTTGGGAATTTTGAAACGGTTGCCGTAAGTTTGGTCGCCAACCAACGGGTGGCCGATGTGCGCCATGTGGACACGGATCTGATGGGTACGGCCGGTTTCGAGTTTAACGCGGATGTGCGTATGGCTCGGGTAGCGTTTGGCAACACGATAGTGGGTAACGGCGCGTTTACCACCTGCACTCAACACTGCCATCAACTTGCGCTGGATCGGGTGACGCCCCATGGGTGCATCCACAGTGCCTCCGCCAGTCATAGCGCCCACTGCTACCGCCTCGTATTCACGGCTAACAGTGCGGTCGGCCAATTGCTCAACCAGATCAGTATGTGCTTCAAGGGTTTTGGCAATGACCATCAGCCCGGTCGTTTCTTTATCGAGCCGATGTACTATGCCCGCGCGCGGCAAGTTGATCAGTCCGGGAATATGGTTGAGCAGGGCATTGACCAGCGTGCCGGTATAATTGCCCGCTGCGGGATGAACCACTAATCCGGCTTGTTTATTGATAATGATCAGATCGTCGTCTTCATGGACTATATCCAGGGTAATTTCTTCCGGCTCCCAGTCACCCTGGGCCTCCAGTTCCGCCTTCAATTCCAGTACTTCGCCACCGATTAATTTGTCTTTGGGTTTGGCAGTGCGGCCATCTACTTTGAGCTGGCCGTCTTTAATCCAGCTTTGCAGGCGGGAGCGGGAAAAATCGGGGAACAACTCCGAGGCTATCTGGTCGAAGCGCATGCCGCTCATCTGGATGGGCACTTGTGCGCTCAGGTCAAAAACATCTTTCATTAAAAAACCTCTAGTGAACGTTTTTGCCGGGCAAACACCCGCCAAAAACTGGAAAATTGGAGCTTTTATTCCTGCCAGATTGGTATCCGCCAAGCTCTGTGTTTAAATACCCTGCCCCGCAAACGGGGTCTATGTTTATCGAGATAAGAGTCTATAACCCTATGCAAGTCCTGCCCTGTTTGATGCTTAGCGCCCTCGTGCTGCTGACTGCCTGCTCCACCAAAGAGCCCGAATATACCTCCGAAGCGGATCTCTATCATGCCGCCGAAGAACAACTTGAGCGCAGCCAATGGGAATCGGCGATCAAAAACCTGAACTCGCTTGAAGAGAATTTCCCCTTCGGAACCTATGCGGACCAGGCGCAACTAGAGCTTATATATGCCCATTACAGCTCGGGTGAAGCAGATGCGGCTATTGCCACCGCCAATCGTTTTATCCGCTTGCATCCCCAGCACCGCAATGTGGACTACGCCTACTATATGCTGGGCATGGCTTCATTCACTAAAGACCAAGGTATGTTTGAGCGGGCAATGCCAGTAGATATCTCAAAGCGCGATCCGGGTGCAGCGCGTGAATCGCTCGCGAATTTTACCCAATTGCTCAACCGTTTTCCTGACAGTAATTATGCCGCCGACGCCAAAAAGCGCATGTTGTCCCTGCGTAACCACTTGGCACGCTACGAAATCCACGTGGCTATCTATTATTTCAAACGCGGCGCTTATGTTGCCGCTGTAGGCCGTGGCCGCTATGTACTGGAAAATTTTCCGCAATCACCCGCCATTCCCGATGCATTAGCCGTTATGGTACAGGGTTATCACCTGTTAAAGATGCCGGAAAAATCCAATGAAATGCTGGAAATCCTTAAGCTCAACTATGCCGATTATCCAGCACTGAACAAGCAGGGCGAATTTGATTACGACTTTATGTTCAACAATGGCAAGTCACCCTGGGTGGCCTATCTGACGCTCGGCCTGTTCAATAAGAATGAAGTGACCGGTTTTGATACGCGCACGTTGTATGATCCACAATACAAACCCTCGACCGAAGTAGCACGCGTGGAATAACTCACGCGTATCCCGTCAGCAGAAAAGGCCGCCATCGCGGCCTTTTTTATTGTAAAACTCCCTGTGCCAGCAATTATCAATCGCCCATTTTCCAACCGGAAGTGATCGGATAGCGGCGATCGCGCCCAAAGCCACGCTGGCTGATGCGTACCCCGATCGGTGCTTGCCGACGCTTATATTCATTTACGTCCACAAGGCGGACCACGCGCTCAACCTGCTCGCGGTCAAAGCCCTCATTAATAATCGCCTCAGCGCTGTAATCCTGCTCTACGTAAAGCTCCAGGATGCGGTCGAGAATGTCATAAGGCGGCAAACTGTCTTCGTCTTTCTGGTCAGGAGCAAGCTCGGCGGAGGGCGGACGGGTGATCACTGATTCCGGAATCACTTCACCGAGGGTATTGCGGTAGCGCGACAGGGCGAACACCAAGGTTTTGGGCACATCTTTGAGCGCATCAAAACCGCCGGCCATATCGCCATAGAGCGTGGAATAACCCACGGCCATTTCGCTTTTATTACCGGTAGTAAGCACCAGATAACCTTTTTTGTTGGATATCGCCATCAACAAAACCCCGCGGCAGCGCGCCTGCAGGTTTTCCTCGGTGGTGTCACGCCTGGTGCCAGCAAACTCTTCGCTGAGCGCCCCCATAAAGGCTTCGTACATAGGCTCGATGCCGATTGAGCTGTAGCGCACTCCCAAACGCGCCGCTTCATCGGCCGCGTCGTTCTTGCTCAGGTCAGAGGTGTAACGGAAAGGCATCATCACCGCCTCGACACGCTCGGCACCCAGCGCATCTACCGCTATTGCCAGGGTTAACGCTGAATCGATTCCACCGGACAATCCCAGAACTACACCTTTAAAGCGGTTTTTATTGACGTAATCGCGCATCCCCACGACCAGCGCTTGATACACGGCAGCGGTGTTGTCAAGGATGGGTTCCAGCGACTGGTCGGGCACGCTGATCTGCTGTTGGTCCCAACCCAGAGTGACAGCGAATTGCCCTTCGCTAAAAGCTGAGGCGCGGAACCGGGTTTGACCGCCTTTATCAACAACGACTGAACCGCCATCAAAGACCAACTCGTCCTGACCGCCAACCAGATTGGTATAAATGACCGGCATCTGGCCTTCTTGTGCACGCTGACCTATCACTGCCTCACGCTCGTGCTGCTTACCCTGATGGTATGGGGAGGCATTAAGGTTAAGCATCAAGCGAGCCCCCGCTGCTTTGGCTTGCGCCATTGGTTCGGGATGCCAAATATCCTCGCAGACACTCAATGCCGTGGGAATACCTTTTAAATCGAACACGCAGGGTTTATCACCTTCAGCAAAATAACGTTTTTCGTCAAAGACCTGATAATTCGGCAGGCATTGCTTGGCATATTCCGCAACCAGTTTCCCTCCGGAAATGACTCCGGCCACGTTATACAGACGCCCATGTTTAACGCGGGGATAACCTATCACCAATGCCAACGGTAATTGCGCGGTCTGTAGCTCCTGCAACGCCCGCTCAATACGCAATACCAAGCTAGGCCGCAGCAATAAGTCCTCGGGCGGATAACCGGTCAATGTCAACTCAGGGAATAGCACTGCGTCCACTTGCCCCTGCGACATAGCCGTTCGTGCTGCGGCAAGCACCTTGGCAGTATTACCGGGAATATCACCCACGAGGGTATTAAGCTGGGCAAGGATCAAATGTAACTGCGACATAGAATTCAAAGACAAGAAATTGTGGGCAATATTGCTGAAAATAAGTCCAGGATCGAATCAAGGAAAGCAGCATAAGTAGTGGGAAACTGGCAGAATTGCCCGCATCAGCCTATGCAAGGCTCCCGTCATCAATAAAAGACTAGCTCCAGGCGACTCGAATACAGGCACGCATTGTCCGCGATATAACCTTTT
>JAJQJO010000244.1 GCA_021323495.1 Cellvibrio sp.
GCAGAAATGTTTTTACAGCAGCAGGGATTGGTGACACGCACGAAAAATTATCGCTGCAAACTTGGCGAAATCGATTTGATAATGCTGCAAAAAACAAAGCAAGGAGTTTGTTTTGTGTTTGTTGAAGTGCGCCTGCGTACCAATAAACGTTTTGCCCCCGCAGTGGAAACAGTGGATTATCGCAAGCAGCAAAAAATTATCCGCACCGCCACCCGCTTTTTACAGGAGCAGCGACTGTTTGATAAAGTTGCTTGCCGTTTTGATGTGATAGCATTGGATCAAACCGGCACAGCTCCGCCCATACAATGGATTCAAAATGCGTTCGGAGCTTGATATAAGATCGCTCCAGTTTTTTTCGCTACGCAACCTTATACAAAAATACATACACAAGAACACAACAAGTAGAATTGCTATGGATCAACGTGTTATCACCCTGTTTCATGAAAGTATCGAAGCAAAAATGCATGCTGGTGAAGAACTTGCACCGCTGATTGCACAAGCCAGCCAGATAATTGTCCATGCGCTGCTCAGCGAAAAAAAAATCCTTACCTGTGGCAATGGCATTTCTGCTGCGCAAGCACAAATACTGACCGCTAGCCTGATCAATCGCTTCGAACAGGAACGCCCGAGCTTGCCGGCATTCAATTTGGGGGCAGACTTCACCACCCAAACAGCCATTGGTAGCGATTACAGTTTTAATGACATCTATGCCAAACAAATTCGCTCACTGGGGCAAGCGGGCGATGTATTAGTTCTGCTCACCAGCACTGGCAAAGCAAGTAATTTGTTACAGGCGATCAGCGCTGCCCACGATAAAGAAATGCAAATCATTGCATTGACTGCCGGCGATGGCGGGGACGTTACAGCACTGCTTGACCGCCGCGATCTGGAGCTCCGGATTCCCTCCGTGGCCAAACCCCGCATCCACGAAATCCACTTGCTCAGTATTTTTTGCCTGTGTGACCTTATCGATCAGCAGCTGTTCGGGGGCTTTTAATGCTCAATGTTTGTCCTGTTATCGCTAACGCTTCCAGTGTTGGCAGAATTTTGGCGATTTCCCTGGTATTGATGACGACCATTACAGGTTGCGCCAATATTATAAGTGCCACCACCAGTGAACCGATTCAAATTAAAACCAATAAACGCACCCTTGGCACTAAAATTAATGACGAACAATTGGAAACTATCGCGCACGTCAATCTCAATAACACCAGCGAACAATTTGAAGCCGCGCATATCAATATCGATAGCTTTAATGGCTGGATATTGCTTACCGGCCAAGTCCCCAATGCACACCTGCGTAATCTTGCGGGCGATACAGTCGGAAAAATAAATTCTGTGCGTCAGGTTCACAACGAATTGGCAACCGCTTCACCTGCCGATTTCCAGACACGCAGCGCTGATAGCTGGATCACCACCAAAATAAAATCCAGGTTGGTGGCGAGCAGTATCCAAAGCCGTCGTATCCTGATTATCACCGAAGCAAAAACGGTATTTTTAATGGGCTTGGTATCACGCTACGAAGCCGAGCGAATTACTGATGTGGCCAAAAATACCGATGGTGTCAAACAAGTGGTGAAGGTGTTTGAGTACGTCGATTAACTGCTATTTCGTCCACCATACCTTTTAACCGCCATTTATTGACGATTGTCACCCAGCCAGTGCAACCTCTGGCATTCTTTGCACATCCTGCTAGTATCATGCGCACCGCGATACCAATTGATAAAAACGCGGCAGATCATTTCATCCCACACGCAAAGGAACACATCATGATTTCTACTATCGTTTTTCTTGTGATTATTGCCGTATTGGTGTTTTACGTGATCGGGATTTATAACCAACTGGTTGCGCTGAAGAACCGTTTCCAAAATGCCTTCTCACAAATAGAAGTGCAGCTAAAGCGTCGCTATGACTTGATTCCCAATCTGGTTGAAACCGCCAAGGGCTATATCAAACATGAACGCGAAACACTTGAAGCAGTAATTAGTGCGCGCAACCAGGCAATGAATGGCTTGCAAGCTGCTGCGGCCAATCCTGGCAGCGCTACGGCAATGAGCGATCTCGCTGGCGCAGAGAGTTTACTGACCAGTGCCATGGGTCGCTTGAACGTGGTGATGGAGGCTTATCCTGATTTAAAAGCATCACAAAATATGATGCAGGTATCGGAAGAATTGACCAGTACTGAAAATAAAGTCGCCTTCGCGCGGCAGGCATTTAATGATGCCGTCACTACCTATAACACTTACAAACAAAGTTTTCCGCCAGTCATTTTTGCCAAAATATTCGGCCATATTGAGGATGCAAGCCTGCTGGTGTTTGCCGATAGCGCCGAGATTCAAGCAGCACCCAAAGTACAGTTTTAATAACGCATCATTAAGTCTTCCTTCTATATATAGAAGGAAGACTTTTTATGCTAGTACCTACTCCCAAGTCTTCCTTCTTTATATAGAGCAATTATTCACTTCCCATTGACAGGTGCGCGCATGAATTTTTTTGAGCATCAGGATCGCGCCAGGCGCAACACCAAACATTTGATCCTGTTGTTAATACTCGCCGTGCTTTCGCTCGTCGCCATTACCACCTTGTTATTTGCAGCGTTTGCCTTCTTTGGTCAAGAACATACCTCAGTCCACACACGCGAAGCAGTCGGGCTGTGGCAAGGGATTATTAACGCACTCAGTCTGGAAGTATTTGTCTGGACTGCACTGGGTGTTAGCAGTGTTGTCGCGCTTGGTAGTTTATTTCGCTTTATCCAATTGCGAGCGGGCGGCAAAACTGTCGCAGAGGCTATGGGCGGCCGCTTGTTATCTGGCAATACTGCCGATGCAGACGAACGCAAAATACTTAATGTTGTTGAAGAAATGGCAATCGCATCAGGTGCGGTAGTACCACCGGTGTACTTAATCGAAGACGATGCAATCAATGCTTTTGCTGCGGGCTATCATCCCCAGGACGCGGTCATAGGCATTACGCGTGGGTGCATACAAATGCTCAGCCGCGATGAATTGCAGGGTGTTATTGCCCATGAGTTCAGCCATATTTTTCACGGTGATATGCGGATCAATATGCGTTTGGTCGCACTCTTGCACGGTATCCTGGTGATTGGCCTGATTGGCGAGTTTTTAATTCGCAGCGCCGGCAATCGCAGTATCAGCCGCTCCAGCAAAAATAACTCCCCGGCCGCAATTATGGCGTTGGGTGTTGGTTTGTTAGTCGTTGGCTACAGCGGGATATTTTTTGGCAACCTGATCAAAGCAGCGGTGAGCCGCCAGCGGGAGTTTCTTGCGGACGCATCGGCAGTGCAATTCACCCGCAACCCCGAGGGTATCACCGGGGCACTAAAAAAAATCGGCGGGGGAAGTTATGGCTCGCAATTACAGAATGAGCATGCGGCGGAATTCAGCCATATGTATTTTGGCCAGGGTGTAAAATCCTTTTTTAATTTAATGGCCACACATCCACCACTGGAAGAGCGGATCAAACGAATCCAACCCAATTGGGATGGTGAATTCATACAAGCTACTTATATAAGAAGCAAGACTTCGGTGGACGAATCCATGGCAATGGGATTTAGCGGAGGGACAATTGTCCCTCAATACGCAATCGCTACCGATATGATTGATATTGATGCAACCTTGAACCAAATTGCCCAACCAACACCGGAACAGGTTATTTATGCCCGTGATCGCATAGCCGACATCCCTGCACTTTTAAAAGAAGCAGCACAAACGCCTTTCAGTGCACGCGGTTTGGTTTTTGGATTATTGCTTGATAGCCAACAGGAACTGCGCAACCAGCAACTCATCCTACTCAATAATCATTTAACACCGGCGGATTTGGATGACTTAACTCATATCATCATCTGTGCTGCCGACATTAACGCTAACCTGCGCTTACCCTTGATCGAATTATGTTTGAGTGCGCTAAAACAATTATCGCCAGATCAACAGCAGGAATTTATTGCCTGTACGCATGCGTTGATCAGTGCTGACCAAAAAGTAAGCCTGATGGAATGGGCAATTTATCGCATTGTTTTGCACAATTCGCTTATCAACAATAAATTTATGCGCAATCGCGAACTCCGCGATCTGCAGGCAGAATGTCAATTATTATTATCACTACTAGCTTATGCTGGTGCACGCAGCGAGCAGGATGCCTACGCAGCGTTTGCACAAGCGCAAACAATACTAAATTTTTCCAACTTTACACTCTTGCCTCGCAGCAGCATTACATTGGCCGATGCCGATCGTGCTCTGGAAAAACTCAACCTCATTAAACCACTGCAAAAACCGCAACTCCTTAAAGCCTTGAGCCAATGTATTCTGCATGATGGCCAAGTGACAATCGCCGAAGCCGAACTCTTTCGCGCCATTGCCGATAGCCTCGATTGCCCCATACCGCCACTCGTAGCCAGGAAGCGCAACTAAGCGTGCGTTTGTAACCAAACGCTCTACAACTATTATCCTGCGAGCGGTTATAATGCGCGGCACTTTAGTTTGTTAACTGAAAGAATCCCGCCAACAAAATTGAGGTACTTACCTTGCAACTGGACAACGCATCTGTAGCGCAACTGCGCGAATGGGAAAGCCAACTGACCGAACAATACCAGGCTATCCTCGCTAGAAAACTTAACCTTGATTTAACCCGCGGCAAACCTTCGGCAGAACAATTGAACCTGTCAGATGAGCTCGACGGTTCTCTCAAGGGCAACTACATTGCCGCAGACGGTACTGACACTCGCAATTATGGTGGTCTTGATGGCCTGCCCGAAGCCAAGCAGCTCGGAGCCAACATCATGGGCGTTGAGCCAGCCAACGTATTGGTAGGCGGCAGCTCCAGTTTGACCCTGATGTTCCAGATGATGCTGACTGCGCATCAGTTTGGTTTGAAGGACGCCGCCAGCGCCTGGAAAAACGAAGGCGAAGTGAAATTCATCTGCCCGGTTCCCGGTTATGACCGCCACTACACTGTGTGCGAGCAGCTCGGCATCAAAATGATCAACGTTCCCATGACATCGACCGGTCCGGACATGGACGCCGTTGAGTCCTTGCTCAAATCGGACAAGTCCATCAAAGGTATGTGGTGCGTACCTAAATACTCTAACCCTACTGGTGTGGTATATAGCGACGAGACTGTTGAGCGTATTGCCAAACTTGGCCAAATCGCCAGCGCCAATTTCCGCGTATTCTGGGATAACGCTTATTCAGTACATGATCTCACCGCCAATGCCCCGCAGCTTGCCAGCATCCTCGAAGCTTGCCGCCGCAATGGTACTGAAGACTCAGTAGTGCAATTTGCGTCAACATCAAAAATTACTCACGCCGGTTCCGGGGTAGCATTTGTTGCCGCCAGCGCAGCAAACCTGGCTGGATTCAAAAAGTTTTTAAACAGCTGCACTATCGGCCCGGACAAAGTAAACCAAATCCGCCATACCCGCATGTTGCCAAACAAAGATGCATTGGTGGCGCACATGGGCAAGCACGCTGCGTTATTAAACCCGCGCTTTGATGCGGTACTGAGTGCATTGAGCAAAGCATTTGAAGGTACTGATTTGGGCGCTTGGGAGAAACCGGTCGGAGGCTACTTTGTTTCTTTCGATACTCGCAAAAATTGCGCGAAAGAAACAGTTCGCCTTGCAGCAGAAGCAGGTGTGAAATTGACACCAGCAGGCGCAACTTATCCCTACGGGAAAGATCCGGAAGATCGCAATATCCGAATTGCACCTTCGGTACCCACCGTGCCTGAAGTTGTTGGCGCCATGGAAGTTTTCGTAACCTGTGTAAAACTGGCGTCAGTAAAACAACAGCTGGCCAGCCTCAGCCAATAAACCTACCGTTAAATAACAAAAGGCCGCTCTTAGCGCGGCTTTTTGTTTTATTGCTTCTATTTAATATTGCCACCTCCGCATAGGAATCTTTGGCCTATCCTTTCACAACCAAGCGTTCTAACAAATCGGGACTAATTCCAAAACGCTTGGCTCACTCGTTTGAATCCTTCCTATACTCCAATTAGCAAAACATAATTGCTAGCAGCTCTATCAACAAATCCCATTAACCATTTATTGATGCTCACCAGGACCAAATAAGTAACTAACAATATTTAACCCTTTTCTCTGCGCATTTCGCCACAGGAGATATTTGTATGGGTGTTGC
>JAJQJO010000245.1 GCA_021323495.1 Cellvibrio sp.
CCCAGGCAATCTGTTCGCGAAATAGTAATGTGATACGAAAAAGCCCGCTCACGAGGCGGGCTTTCATTGAAAAAATCTTATGGGGAACACCATGTTAGATGCTGCGATTAAAGGCCAGCTCAAAGCCTATTTGGAAAAACTGCAACGCCCCATCCAACTGGTTGCAAGTCTGGATGACAGCGCAAAAAGTCTGGAGTTAATTACGCTGTTGCAAGAAATCACCAGCTTGTCTCACAAGGTAAGTCTGATTGATCACGGTACTGCTAAATTTCGCCCATCTTTTGCTGTAGCTGCACAAGATGAATCCCCGCGTATTCATTTTGCGGGCATTCCCATGGGCCACGAATTTACCTCGCTGGTGCTCGCGCTTTTGCACAGCGGTGGCCATCCACCGAAAGTGGATGCAAAAACTATCGGGCAAATTAAAGCGCTCGAAGGCAAATTTCATTTCGACGTATTTGTCTCGCTCTCCTGCCACAACTGTCCGGACGTAGTGCAAGCCGTAAATTTAATGGCGGCGCTAAATCCCAATATTACGGCCACCATGATCGACGGTGCGTTATTCCAAAGCGAAGTGGATAAACGCAAAGTCATGGCGGTGCCGAGTGTGTATGTCAACGGAGAGCATTTTGGCCAGGGCCGTATGACGCTCGAGGAAATTATTGCCAAAATCGATATCGGTGCAGCCGAGCGCGATGCCCAGGCCCTTGGCGAACGCGGTCCCTACGATGTATTGGTTATCGGCGGTGGCCCTGCGGGCGCAGCGGCGGCGATTTATTCCGCGCGCAAAGGTATTCGCACGGGTGTAGTTGCTGAACGTTTTGGCGGGCAGGTGTTGGACACCGTATCGATTGAAAATTTTATTTCAGTAAAAGAAACCGAAGGCCCAAAATTGGCGATGGCACTAGAGCAACACGTTAAGGAATACGATGTTGATGTCATGAACTTACAAAAAGCCGCGCACGTTACTCCTGGTAATAATCCTGGCGATTTAATTGAAATAAAACTCGCCAGCGGCGCAAGCTTAAAAAGCAAAAGTATTATTCTTGCCACTGGTGCGCGCTGGAGGGAAATGAATGTACCCGGCGAACAACAATACCGCGGCAAAGGCGTTGCTTACTGCCCGCATTGCGACGGGCCTTTATTTAAAGGCAAGCGCGTAGCAGTTATCGGAGGCGGTAATTCCGGAGTGGAAGCAGCGATTGATTTGGCCGGTATAGTCGCCCATGTCACCCTGATTGAATTCGATTCAAAATTGCGTGCCGACGCAGTATTGCAGCGCAAATTATTTAGCTTGCCGAACGTAACCGTTATCACTGAAGCACTGACGACTGAAGTCATCGGCAACGGCGAAAAAGTCACCGCGTTGAAATACAGAAGCCGCAATACTGATGAAATTGCGACTGTGACGCTGGATGGGATTTTTGTACAGATCGGCCTGCTGCCCAATACTGATTTCTTAAAAGGTACTGTGCAGCTTACTAATCGCGGTGAAATTGAAATCAACGCGCGTGGTGAAACTTCAGTGCCAGGTGTGTTTGCCGCAGGCGACTGCACTAACGTACCCTACAAGCAAATTATTATTGCGATGGGCGCGGGCGCAACTGCATCGCTGGGGGCGTTTGATCATTTGATTCGCACCAGCGCACCGGCTTAATAAGAGCGGTAAATAAAAAACGCGCGGCTTGCATAGTTCGCGCGTTCTTATTGGCAACTATTTCAGAGTTCCATTTAATTGTCATTTTCAGGTTAATGGTCGATTCCAAGCCCAACTTGGGACCCCATATTATACGGCTCCGTTATTAATCAAATTGGCATGGAGCATAGGCTCATCTTCGATTTTTGTCAGCACCGCCAATTCTATCTTTAGTGCTGCTATTAAATAATTAACATCCTCCGCTGGCCGTGCCGCAATGCGGAAGTATTGTTCGCTGGAGCCTAATTTGTTGCCACAGTTGCGAATAAAACAGCCGTGGTTTTGCAACATGCGATCGCGCAGTTGGGTGCCGTTGATATCATTGCGCAGCTTTACAAAAATAAAATTGGAGTGAGTTGGGAAGATGGTAAATTCCGGCAGCTCTTCAAAGCGTTCGGATAAATAGACTGCATCGGCGATGGTTTTTAAGCGGCTCTCGTGATAAGTGGCCTGCTCATCTTTAATTAAATGCAACAGCATTTCGGTAATGCCATTCACGTTCCAATAGGGCAAGTGTTTGCGCAACTTTGCGATATTGGTTTCGTTGCTGATGGCAAAACCCATGCGCAAACCGTGCAGGCCGACATTTTTACCCAGGCTTTTTAATACCCAGGCATTGGGAAAGTCGGCGACATCATTTTTGATCGAGGGCGGATTTTCGGCAGAAAAATCGATAAAGGACTCATCGATAATAATATTGTCGAGTTCTGTTAATTGGTCGAGTACTGACAAAATTTGTGCGCGCGACATAATTGAACCGGTGGGGTTATTTGGATTACAAATCACCAGATTGCGTGCACCGGATTGTTTTACCTCGGCAACCAGTTGTTCCGGGCTGAGATATTGGTTGAGCGAATCCTGATAGCGACTGGTGTGCAATTCAATGCCCAGACCTTGGGGCTCTTCAATCCAGCGGCCAAATGAAGGTGCGGGAACAAATAAACTCTCCTTGATAAACAGCGAATTCAACCAGGAAATAATTTCTGTAGAGCCATTACCGGCAATAATTGTGGCGGGATTTTCAATCCCGGAAAAAGTGGCAATGTTTTCGGCGATATTTTCATTGGAGCCGGGATAATACTTAAGCGCATAGCCCATTTTTTCATGTAACTTTTCCATCACCTGTGCGGGGGGAAAATAAGAATTAACCGGAATGCAGTAGTCGCGCAGGTTATTAACCTCGCTAAATTGTTTGGTTAGGCTTGCATAGGAAGGATTGTGGGTGGTTTTGGCAAAAAGGCTTGTGTCGAAACTGTTAATAGAAGTGGATGCCATTGCCGGATTGGATGCGTCGTTGTTCATAGACTGGATTCCAGATAGCCTGAGTCCTGCCGCATCCGAGTTAGTGATACTTCTTTTAACTGTCAGGGTTTTTGCCCTTGCAATCCGATTCGGATACATGTTGCTATAACAAATTATTTTTATCTATGAAAAACAATGCAACAAGTAAGAACGGCGTAATTTGCAGGGGCGTGGAAAACGGCGAACGTCAGGTAGTTATTATAGGTGTAATTATTTGTGTCGTTTTTGGATCTTGCTGCGCGCTCATTGAAATAAATCGTTCGTTGTCGTGCGCAGCGCACTTTAATGGATTGAATATCCTTACGCAAAATAATGCATGGAAACTGTGATGGGCTTCATTGGCTTATGCGGCGTAGGTGTTTTGGCTTCGTTGCACCTTACCCGGTTGGTTTGTTTTGCGCAAAAGCTCCTGCAGTTGCGCAACACCTCGCGGCCAGAATCCTAAATTCGATTCGCTATTAATATGACCGACATTATTCAACCGCAAAAAGTCTGCACCCCATTGCAATGCCCAATAAGCTGCTTTGCTGTCGGTAAGCCAGGGATCGTTGCTGCTGGCAATAATTTGTGCTGGCACCTGCAAGGGCGACTGCGGTAAGTATCGGGCGATATGGAATTTATCCGGATCAGCGGGTGCAACTAAAAAAAGCGCTGCAATTTTTTCGGGTAGTTCCGCTGCAATACTCGCGCTTGCGAGTGTGCCAAAGCTATGGGCGATGACAACCGCAGGCTTATCGATTCGATTTAATTCAGCGCGGATACCGGCTTTCCATTTATCCAGATCCGGCGTGTTCCAATCATCAACATCAATTCGTCTGCTCTCGGGCAGTTGGGCTTGCCAGAGCGTCTGCCAGTGCCGCTCATCGCTATTGCGCAAGCCTGGTACTATCAGGATTGGTTGATCGGTGAGTGACGCGGCGAAACCAGGCCTATGGATAAATGACATGTTGCTGTCTCCAAAAAGTGTGTGGAGTGCAGCTTAGGTATTTTGAATCGATTTGAAAAAGAATCGTTTTTTCTTTGCTTATATCCAAATAGCAAGCACAGTGTTCAGAGCTTGGTAAACGCGAGGACGCCGCCTGCAAGAATCAAAGCTCCGCCGGAAATCCAATTGAACCAGCGCTGGTGTTCCGGCGATTTTAACCAGTGCATAATGCCGCGCCCGCCCAAGGCATAAATGCTCATCCAGACAAAATCCATCGCCAAAAAAATCACGGTGAGGAGTGCAAATTGCGGCGGCATGGAGCGATGGATATCGATAAATTGCGGGAAGAGCGCGCCGAAATAGATCAGGCCTTTGGGATTGGTCACCGCTACCACAAATGCTTTACCAAATAAGTGGCTGCTGCGTATCTGGCGAGCCTCCAGGTCCACATTCAGTGGCGGTGCGAACGCGAGCTGGATTCCCAGGTAGACGAGATAGGCTGCACCTATCCATTTGATGGTGTGGAAAATCCATTCCGCTTCCTCTACCAATAAACCCAAACCTAATGCCGATAACAACATCAATACCAGATTGCCCGCGCTGGCGCCGAGCATGGTGAAGAGCGACTTTGCAAAACCGTAGCGTCCGGCATCAATCATACAGGCGAGCATTACCGGGCCGGGGCTGGCAGAAAGAACCAGGGTAATAGTGGTAAATAGCCAGAGTTGGTCGAGCGGCATAAGGAGATCCGGAAGCGAGGAAAGCGGAGTTTAGCAGAGCCTCCGGCAGCGTCGTTAAAGTCTTCTATACTCAAGTCATACTCACGGGTTGAACAAAAGGTGTGTTATGTCTAGTAGCAGTATTTCCAATGCCATCAAGGTGCTTGAGGACTTGTTGGGAGGATTGAACCAGGCCTATTGGGAGGCTAATAGTCTGGATCGTAAAGATTTTTTTTATGACCTCATTAGCGCCTTGCACGCGGAATTATCAGAATTGGGCAAGTTGAGTGTTCAGGACCACGATTTGGACTATGAGCCGGTGACCGAAGAGTTTCGTTCGGTGCGGCCTAAATTGAGCCGCTTGCGCAAGCTGGTTGACGATTTTGCCCTGCGCTCGACGACGGCAGGACGTTTGGAATACCTGATTAATGAAGCAATGGTATTGATCGGGCCTGCCGGCTAGATTGTTATAGCCATTCTTAATCAGTCGTTTATGTTTATCGCCAAATAATTTAACTGGAGGTATAAAAAAACTGGCAATGGTTGAAAACTGAACAATACTGAAGCTGCCGGTAACGGTTTCTTCCTGTGGACACAACAAATTGGTTGGTGGTCCATTGATTTAGGAGCTTGTACTGTTACCGACGGGTTTTCTCTTGGCCCAGTTTGAAACTCCCCTTTATTTGTAATCTAGTATGGTCTTGGCCGGCATCTTTATGGTGTCGGCTTTTTTTGTTTTGCATTTTTTTATTTTTAACCTGTGGTGATAGTAGTGATGAAAACGTTAATGATTACGACGGCGTGTTTGGCCGTTTTGGGTGGTTCCATCGCGCAGGCTGAAACCTGTTCGGATAACGAAAAACTGACGAGGCTGGATGCGCAATACGAAGATGCGTTGCGGATCGGTGATACGCAATTCCTGGAGAGATTACTCGCCCCGGAATTTCATTGGGTGCATAACCTTGCAAGTATGAAAGAGAGCAAATTGCAATTGTTGGCGCGACTGAAAAAGCCGGAAGAACAGGCCAAAGAGCGACGTTCGCACGATATTGGTTTTCTACGCCTCGGCGATACCGTAGTGTTGCAAGGTTTAAGCAGCGTGGATAAATGGAATCCCGATGGTAAAACATTCCGCACTTCGCGCTACCAGTTTATGCGCACCTATGTCGCCCATAAAGGCGAGTGTAAATTGTTGGCAGTACAAACGATGAAAGTCTGGTCGAGTGAAGGGGATTAGATAATTAGCTGTAATTTACACTCGGGATTGTGCGTCCTGAGTGTAAAAATCAATGAACTTATCGCTGAAAGTGTTCGGCACGGCGCGCATTGCCGAGGCTACTTTTAATGGGAATCCTGTTCTATTCCAATGGCCTGAATGGAAAGGTGGTGTTCAGGCGGGGATAACTAGTTAAAAATATTATCGTCGCCGGGGAAAATTCCCGCTTTGACATCGGCGACATATTTTTGCATAGCGCCGGGTATATCGTTGGCAGAT
>JAJQJO010000246.1 GCA_021323495.1 Cellvibrio sp.
TTCCTTTATGTGCGTCAATTATTTTTCTTCAGATTATTTTATTTACTTGTTTTTATAATTGCTTTTATACAAATCCAATTCTTTTTCATCTACTACCGGCCAACCCTCTTTATCCCATTGGAGATTGAGTATTTTGAGTTTCTGCAAATATTTATCGGCTGTTTCGTAAGCGTGCACTACTAAATAATCTTTATCGTCCCAGCTATAGGCGCTGTTATGCCCAAGGCCAACCCAATTTTTATTGCCCTTGATCAGCAGGCTACCGCCACCTTCGTTCATGTCTTTGCCGGTTTTATCGAGATAAGGCCCGGTGACTTTTTTGGATCTGCCGACTACCAAATGATAAGTGGAATTCGGTCCTTTACAGCAAAGTCCCCAAGAGGCAAACAAATAATAGTAATCGCCTTTTTTAAAAATAAACGGTGCTTCAATTTCACCTGGACCTGCATTGCTGCTGATATTCGCCGGCACCTGATCGCGTCTTGCAATACTGTGCCATTCTTGCGGTTCTGCCGGGCGGGTCCAGTCATCGTTTAATTTGAATATTTTCAAGCCGCTCCAGAAAGAACCAAAGCTCATCCAGGCCTGATGTTGTTCATCGACTATGACGGCGGGATCAATCGCATTCCACATATCGCGATTGGGAACAGATTGGATGACGATGCCCTTATCTTCCCAGCGATAATCCGGCGCTGTTGGGTCGAGGGTTTTGTTGACCGTCACACCAATGGCAGATGTATTTTTGCCAAAGGCAGATACTGAGTAATACAAATAAAATTGATTGTTGTGGTAGATGATATCCGGTGCCCAAAGGTGTCCGTTAAAACCGGGTGCTACTGATTTTGCCCACTGGGGTTCAGTGGCAAAGGCGCGATCCGAGAGTGTCCAATTCACGCGGTCTCTGGAGCGGTAAATAGTGATACCGGGGCCGGTACTGAATAGATACCAGGTATCGCCTTCGCGTGTCATAACCGGGTCATGCACGTCCAGTTGTTTGGCACTGGTGATAGGTGCAACTAATAAAAAGGCGGCGATCCATACGGATTTGGCCAAGCGCGCGGTCAGTCTGGCTGTAGGGAAAGTTGATGGCATAGTTCGCTCTCGTATTGGTCTAATTCTTCGAATATGTAATATAATATTAATCTATCGGGAATAATAGTTAACCCGTGTAAAGCCCACAAGGTTGGGTTGGCGAGCGCATCCGAGGTAATCCCATGAAATCTGTTTTGAGTGTAGTGACCTTATTCTTTACCGGCTTGTTAGCTGCCAGTTTATTAATCTCATGCATCCCGGCCCGCGAGTTAGCGCCTCCGATAAGCCAGGGCAAGGTAGCACAACCTTTTATACCGCAACGCGCCGATCCCTTTATTCATCGCACTCCGGCAGGCCGTTATTATTTTATCGCCACTGCCCCGGAATTTGATCGCATCGAATTGCGCGCGGCCAATTCGCTTGCGGAGTTGAAAACAGCAGCGGCAAAAACGGTGTGGCGCAAACACAGTGCCGGGGCTATGGGCGCAAATATCTGGGCACCGGAATTACATTATTTTGACGATACCTGGTACATCTATTTTGCAGCGGGTGATGCCGAAGCCCCCTGGTTGATCCGCATGTATGTATTGGCTAATGAATCTGCTGATCCATTAACAGGTGAGTGGAAAGAATTGGGGCGTGTAAAAACCGCGCGCGATTCTTTTTCACTCGATGCCAGTACGTTTGAGCACAAAGGCCAGCGCTATTTAATCTGGGCGCAAAAAGATTCGGAGGAAAAATTGAATTCGGCTTTGTATATCGCCAAATTAATTTCACCGACCCAAGTGGGGGACGTGGAATTGGAAATTTCCCGCCCGCAATTGGACTGGGAAATACAGGGCTATAAGGTTAACGAAGGCGCTGCGGTGATTGAACGTAATGGTAAAATTTTTATCAGCTATTCGGCGAGCGCTACTGATCACCGTTACGCGATGGGATTATTGTGGGCCAATGCCGATAGTGATTTGCTCGCAGCATCCTCCTGGCACAAGTTGCCGCAGCCGGTATTTACCACAAATGAAACCCTGAATCGCTACGGCCCAGGTCACAACAGTTTTACCCTGGCAGACGATGGTCAAACTGACATTATGGTATATCATGCGCGCGATTATTTAGAATTGCAGGGCACTCCGCTCACTGATCCGAATCGCCATACCTATATTCGCCACCTCAACTGGACCGGCGAAGGCTTTCCGGATTTTGGGCAGGACAAGCCCGATTGAAAGCAGTAAATTTTTTAGCGTCCTATTATCGACATTAAGTGTGAGAGCAAATTTATAATGACAACCACTGCGGCAATTACTCAAAGATTATTCGGTACAACACCGGCGGGTGAAGCGGTTACTGAATTTACCCTGACCAATATACAGGGCAGCAGCATAAAAATTATTACTCTCGGTGGCATCATTACCGAGTGGTACATGCGCGATAAAAATGGCACTCGTGCGGATGTCGTGTTGGGTTTTGATACCCTCGCCCCTTATCTGGAAGTCGGCCCTTATTTTGGTGCGTTAATTGGCCGGGTTGGCAACCGCATCGCTAACGCCCAATTCGCGCTGGATGGTACAGTCTATCAATTGGCCGCCAATAATGGCGCCAACAATTTGCACGGCGGCCCGCTTGGGTTTGATAAAAAAGTCTGGCGCGCATCCACTGCAGAGGATGCGAATGGTCCAATCCTGAAGTTGCACTTGCTGAGCGAAGATGGCGACCAGGGATTTCCTGGCAATCTCGATGTAACGGTTATTTATCAATTTACGCATAACGATGAATTGGCAGTGGACTATGTTGCTACGACTGATAAGCCGACGCCCGTTAACCTTACGCAACACTGCTATTTTAATTTGGCCGGCAAGGGCGACATTCTCAGCCACAAGATGCAAATTTTCGCCGATCACATCAATGCGGTTAATGAAGCCCAAATTCCGGTTGGCGAACCAATGCCGGTCGCCAATTCCCCGTTTGATTTCCGCAGCCCAGGTTTGATTGGTGAACGAATTAATGCTGATCACGAACAAATCAAAAACGGTTTCGGTTATGACCATAATTTTTTGATCAATCAAAAAACCTACAAGGAATTGACTTTGGCTGCGCGTGTTGAAGAGGAAACTACCGGTCGCTTACTGGAAGTTTTCACTCAAGAACCGGGCGTGCAATTTTATTCGGGCAACTTTCTGGATGGCTCATTAACGGGTAAAGGGGTTATTTATCAAAAACGCACCGGCTTCTGTTTGGAGCCGCAACACGCTCCGGACTCCATTAACCAGCCGCAATTTCCTTCGATAATATTGCGCCCGGGTGCTGAATATAAAACGCGGACGGTATTTAAATTATCAGTTAAAGAATGATTGCTGAGCTGTTGGTTAGACCAGATCAACCAGCTCGGAATATTTTGCGACCTGCCCATCTGCCGTCAATAGTCGCAACGGTTCACACAAGGCTTGTGCAATCAGCATGCGATCAAATGGATCGCGATGAATGTCTGGTAGTTGGGTTGCCTGTTTGGAATGTTTTGCGGTAATGGGTAGCTCGATAAAGCGGTTTGCCGGTATACCTTCAATTAAATCATCTATCTCTGCTTCAAGTTTGCCTGTGGAAATTTTTATCCCTGCCTCCCAAATAGAAGCGCTACTGATGTAGACCTCGGTAGCGGTTTCAATTTTTTGTTTGATGGCTAAGGATAGTTTTGGGCTGTCCGTTAGCCACCATAAGTAAATATGGGTATCCAATAATATGCGCATTAATTTCCCTCAAAGGCATCCAGAATTTCGTCAGGAAGTGGTGCATCAAAATCGTCGGCGATTTTAATTTTTCCTTTTAATGAGCCGGGTTTGCGCGTAGGCAATACGGATTCAATAGCAATTAGTTCGGCCACTGGCTTTCCTGCCTTGGCAATAATCACTTTTTCGCCTTGTGATACTGCCTCGATCAGCTTGGAAAACCGGGTTTTGGCATCGTGAATATTGACAGTATGCATGGCTCGGTGCTCATTATTTAAACGGGTGGACTAATCTTAGTCCATTACATGTCGTTACTGCAATAAAAAGCCCTGCCTTACAAAAAGGCAGGGCTTTTTTGTGACGGACTTGGAGAAAAGCTAGAGGCTAAGCCGCGGTAAGTAGCCACCGGGAACAATTCCAAATACGGCGAGGATGATCAATATCAATAAAATAATAAATAAAATCCGCACGATTTGCGCTACAGGTGCGGGCAGAGGCAGCATTGATACCAGCCACCAGATAAGACCAAATACCACGAGGTAGACGATCAGATTAATAATCAGATCCATGTTTTTCTCCTTTAAACATTGTTAGTGATTGGCGAATGCCCTACGGGGGAGTTCTGGTCGCCGAAGGATTGAGGTATAGGGCGTCAGTTCCCAGCATAGGGAGGTAATCTGGCAGAGGCGGTGCGTTAGCGCACACAGGGTTTATATGCTCGCCAGTCTGGAAGATGCCAAAAAACCGTTGGTCTATTTGGCGATTTCTGGTTAAAATTAATTTGTCTTATAATATTAAGACAGTATCAGTCACAACCTGGCTCCATAACAATAACTTGCAGGTGAATACTATGTTTACACGTTTACTCGCTGGGCTCGTCCTCTGGGGGCTGAGCGTTGCTGCTTCAGCCATCGCCCTTTCCGGCTTAATCAATTCACATGACCCCGGCACTATTGCCAAAGACGGAAATACCTATTTTCATTTCACTACCGGCACGGGGATCTGGTATTCCACATCCACCAACCTGACGACCTGGACTGGTGGGCCTAGCCCGGTGTTTAACAACTACCCATCCTGGATTTACAACAAAATTCCCGGTTTTAGCGGTTCGTTCTGGGCGCCGGATGTTATCCATATGAATGGCTATTACTACCTCTATTACTCGGTATCCACTTTTGGGACTTCAGTGTCGGCGATTGGGGTTGCGCGCTCAGCATCACTTACATCACCCAGCTGGAGTGATTTGGGAATCGTGGTTGAGTCTTATGGCGGCGGTTCGGAAATCAATGCCATTGATGCTGCGCTCTATCGCGATCATGACGGCAAAGTGTATATGAGTTACGGCTCATTTTTTGGTGGTATCGGCATTGCTGAAATTAACCAAAGCACCGGTAAATTGATTGGCAGTGTGACCAAAGTTTACGGTGGTAACCATGCCGATATTGAAGCGCCCTACATCACGCGCAATGGCGATTACTATTATTTGTTTATCAATCGCGGCGCTTGCTGTAATGGTGCGAGCAGTACTTATTACGTGCAGGTCGCGCGTTCAGCTTCTATCTACGGACCTTATACCGATGTCCGCACCTTGCTACCTAATACCGATGGCAAATACAAAGGCCCGGGCCATATCGGCGTGTTGAAGCAGGATGGCTGCAATTATGTCTCTACCCATTATTATGATTTGAATGATAACGGTGCGGCCAAGCTCGATATTTTGAAGATGACGTATAGCAATGGTTGGCCGACATTGACGCGCAATTTTTCGGTGGCGAGTTGTGGTGGTGTAAGTGATGGTTTGTATCGCATTACCGCGCGCCATAGTGGAAAGGACTTAATGCCTGCCGCTAAATCCAGCACCAATGGCGCAATGATCCAACAAGAAACCTGGAATTCCTATCGCGCCCAACAATGGTATGTAATCAATCAAGGTACCGGTTTTTACAGCCTGATCAACGCGGGCAGTTTAAAAAGCATGGATGTATATAACAATTCCACCGCAGCGGGTACGACCATTTCGCAGTGGGATTATTGGGGTGGGGCAGGGCAAAAATGGAGCCTGACAAATAGCAGTGGTTATTTCACAGTGAAATCGCAACTGAGCAATTTACCTTTGGATGTATTGAATTTAAGTACGGCTAACGGTGCACAAATTATCCAGTGGACTGCAACGGGGGCTACCAACCAACAATTCAGTTTAACGCGCTTGAAATAAATAAACACAGGTTGGCGCGGGCTGAGCAGTAAAGCCGACGGCATTGCGTCAATCGCACGGCCCGTTCCAACCTGTAATCGTTTTAAAATACAAAAATGTGCAACGTGAGAAAGTTTTTATGAAAATAATGGGTAGCTATTTTGTCATGCTTGGTATTTCGGTGTTAGC
>JAJQJO010000247.1 GCA_021323495.1 Cellvibrio sp.
CATTTGCGTACCGAGTTTGATGAAATCCTTACCGCATTGGATGAAGCCTTTGAGATTGGCGAGCATGCCAGAGCGCCGATTATTGTGTCGCATTTAAAATGTGCCGGGGCAGGTAATTGGGGGCGCAGTGGTGAAGTGTTGGAAAAATTGGTAACCGCAGCCAAACGCCATCCGGTAGGTTGCGATTGTTATCCTTACAGTGCAAGTTCATCCACCCTGGATTTGCAACAGGTCACCAGCGATTTTGATATCGTCATTACCTGGAGTGAGCCACACCCTGAACAAGGCGGAAAAAAATTAGCGGATATCGCAAGCAGCTGGGATATGAGCTTGTCAGATACCGCAAAAAAATTACAACCCGCGGGTGCTGTGTATCATGGTATGAGTGAAGCGGATGTGCAAAAAATTCTGGCGCATCCACTGACGATGGTGGGCTCCGATGGTTTACCGGTAGATCCATTACCGCATCCACGTTTGTGGGGCGCATTTCCACGGGTGCTCGGCCATTACAGTCGCGATTTAAAATTATTCAGTTTGCCCGAAGCAATTCGCAAAATGACCCGCATGTCAGCTGATCGCTTTGGTTTGGATGATCGCGGCCGCATTGCTGTCGGTGCAGCTGCTGACCTGGTTTTATTTGATCCGGTAAAAGTAAAAGACGCCGCGACATTTTCCCAGCCGCAGCAATTAGCGGAAGGCATTGAAGCCGTGTGGGTAAACGGTGTTTTGAGTTACGCACAAAAAACTGTCACAGGAATACGCGCGGGAAAATTTTTAGCAAGACAGCGTGATTTAAGGATTGGGTTTTATTGATGCATCGCGTGGTGCGCTTCCTGGCTCTGCCTGGAAGTGTATATGCCGCAATTAATCTTGTAATTTATATATGCATTTCCCAAGCGGAGCTTGGGAACGAGAATGCGATTTTCTAGCAGGATGAATTCCGGCATTTGCTCGGAGACCATGCACAGCATGGATGCTGTGCCCGAGCCTACAGGGATGTATTTACGGCGCGTCTCCGAGTGAATGACGGAGTTCATCCATGGCACATTAAAACAGGACGGGGAAAAAATGTCAGAAATAAAACGTTACGGTGTTGAAGGCGGAAAAGGTACCGGTGGGCAGCATTTGCCTTTTGCGCGTGCAGCGGGTGCTGATGGTTGGTTGTTTGTATCCGGCCAGGTTCCGATGGTGAATGGTGAAATTATCGATGGCGGAATTGTTGCGCAATCGCACCAAACCATTAAAAACGTACTCGCTATTTTAGCGGAAGCCGGTTACGGCCCTGAAGATGTAGTGCGCTGTGGTGTATGGCTTGACGATCCGCGCGATTTTATGTCGTTCAACCGGGTGTTTATGGAATATTTCGGCGCTAACCCACCCGCACGTGCTTGCGTTGTATCGAGCATGGTGGTGGATTGCAAAGTTGAAGTGGATTGTGTGGCCTACAAAAAGCCTTAAAAAATAAGAAATGATGATGACTAAATACCTATTGTTACTGACCTGCCTGTTATGCTCCGTTTGGGCTAATGCCCAAACGGAACAATTGTTATTGATGCCCTATCCACAAGCGGTAGAGCGTCAGCAGGGGCAATTGGTATTAAATAAAAATTTGAATTTTGCGATAGACGGAAAGCAATCTGCGCAACTGAATAAAATCCTGAAAGACCTTGGTGTCCGTGTTAAACAACAAACGGGGCATAAGTTACGTCTGAAAAAAACGGCCGTTGCGAAAGCGCAGTTAATTATCCGGATTGAAGATATACAACCAATAGCAAACCATATCGACGATTGGAATGAATCCTATCAACTCAATATTTCCGCAACCAAAATTGAACTCGCCGCTAAACAATTGGTGGGCGCCCAACGTGGCTTGGAAACGTTGCTGCAATTGATCGGCACTGCCCCCAACATTCAATTGCCTCTGGTTAATATCAATGATCATCCACGGTTCAAATGGCGTGGTTTATTGTTGGACACTTCAAGGCATTTCTTTTCGGTTGCAACGATCAAGCGCCAGATAGATGCAATGGCGGCAGCCAAATACAATATTTTCCACTGGCATTTAACCGATGACCAGGGCTGGCGTTTTGAATCAAAAAAATATCCAAAGCTGCATAAGCTTGCCTCCGATGGCGAATACTACACTCGCCGACAAATTCGCGATGTGGTTGCCTATGCGCGCGCGCGCGGAATACAAGTGCTGCCGGAGATTGATATGCCTGGCCATGCCAGTGCTATTGCCGTGGCCTATCCGGAATTGATATCGGCCCCGGGTCCTTACCCGATGGAATATCGCTGGGGAGTTCACAAACCTACGTTGAATCCCGCTGATGAAAAAGTGTATGAATTTGCTGACGCAATAATTGCGGAGGTGGCCGAATTATTTCCGTTTGAATACCTGCATATCGGTGGTGACGAGGTTGATCCCGAGCAGTGGAATACCAATCCGGCTATTCAATCTTTTATGAAGGAGCAGGGTTTAAAAGATCACCGTGCATTACAGGCGTATTTCAACCAGCGGTTACAGAAAATTTTGCACAAACACCAGCGAAAAATGATCGGCTGGGATGAAATCCAGCATAAGGATCTACCCAGGGATATCGTTATCCATTCCTGGCGTGGGCCGGATGGCGTGAGTGATGCCGTCAGCCATGGTTTCCAATCAATATTATCGACTGGTTATTATCTGGATCAGGCACAAACCGGTGCCTATCATTATCGCAATGATCCTATACCGCCCAAACCGGTAGTCGTTGACATAAAAGATAACGAGACAGTGACGAGCTGGCGCTTTGAAATGCCGCGCAAACGTGGCAAACCGGTCACTGGTACATTTAGCTTTGTTAATGATGATAAAAATATTCGCCAGACATTTATTGATTTCACCGGAAAATCCCGTCGCGAGGTTTTGCTCAAACAGCACACAAAAAATGATGCGGTGTTTTCATTGGACACCTGGATGGGGCCGGTCGAGTTTCGAGTCAATTTTGTAGCCGATAATATTTCCGGTACTGCTATGGTGGGCAACACGCCGTATGTCATTAGTGGCGAAAAAATTCGCAATAACTTTTCTTTACAAGATGGTCAAAAAATAACAAACATTAATGCACAAAAACAGTTACCAAAAATGGAACCGGTGGCACATTTGAGTGCACAGCAGGAGTCATTAATCCTTGGTGGTGAAGCAGCACTCTGGGCTGAAATTGTCGATGAGCAAAGCATTGACCTGCGTTTGTGGCCGCGTGCATTTATTGTTGCAGAGAGGCTCTGGTCGGCGCGGGATTTGCAAGATGAAAATAGTATGTATGTGCGGATGGACTCGGCAGAAATTTGGGCAGAAAAATCGATTGGTTTATTGCATCGTCAGCAGCAAATCGCAGCACTGCAAAGTTTGGCAGGTAAGAGCGATATAACACCAATGAAGATATTTGCTGAAATGTTAGAGCCAGCGCATTACTACCATCGTCAACATGAAAAATCGACTTATGAAACCTATTCCAAAGCTGATCCACTTAATCGTTTGGCTGATGCGTTACCCGCGGAAAATGCGCAGCTGCGTCTGTTTAACCAGCGTCTGGAGTTGTGGTTGCAAAACCCGCGCAACAATGCGGATTATCAGGCGTTGCGTACCCAGTTTGAACGCTGGATAGATAACCGCGCCGCCCTGCAACCCTTGTTGGATGAGAACCCTGAGTGGCTAGCGCTGGCGAAGAAAACCGAGCTGGTGGCGCGTACCGGTTTGATGTTGCTGGAGCAGCGGCTAAAAACGTCGGCACTTACACAAAGTGAGCGCAGTAAAGTAATGGAAGTGATCCAATTGGCACAAATGTTGGATCAGGAATTGGTGGTTGCAGCAGCCTCTTCGTTGGAAAAAATCCTGGATTCGTTTACCCAAACCTGATCACTGCATTGCGCTGGTCGGGAAAATTGTAAATGAGATTGACAACGTTGTCCTGCTGGATGTAAGTTGGGGGAGCCAAACGCCAGGGTGTTTGGTTCAGGTGACGAACAATAATTTAAGGGGCGCAGAAGCAATAACCTCAGGAGCTGTGCGTAACGCTGGACTCGCAATGGATATGGTCGGGATGTGGCCATCAGAGCAGCGGCACAAAACAGGTTAGCACTGCGTTAAATATAAATACGTTATCTATGATGACCTGCGCTATCGGTAGACTGATATGGTTGAAGTAGCACTGTTTAATATCAATGATATTTCGCTGTTGTTCAGCGGCTTTCTTGCATTGGTCCTTGCATGCCTGTTGTTTTTTTCACAGCAACAAGGGCGTGTCAAACCAATATACTGGCACTTTTTGGCGCTGTTCTTTTTTCTTGGGGCATTGCGTACCTTTGACACGCTGGTCTATTGGAACGTGAATGTACGCGATACCCTGTCATTGGTATCGGCCAATTTTTTCTTTTTATTTGGCTTCGCGTTTTTTTTGCAGGGGCCTTTGCTGTATTGGTTTACCCGTGCAGCCATCTTTCGCGATTTTGCCTTGATCCGGCGCGATCTAT
Source organism: Cellvibrio sp. (assembly GCA_021323495.1). GTDB lineage: Bacteria > Pseudomonadota > Gammaproteobacteria > Pseudomonadales > Cellvibrionaceae > Cellvibrio. The sequence continues at coordinate 4,516 of JAJQJO010000247.1, forward strand.
TGCATCTGGTTCCGGCACTTTGCTATCCCTTTTATATTTACCAGATCTTCCATCGCCTGGCGCCCGAGCAAAAGCTGCAGTATGTGCATGATTGGTCGCACGTGGTTAGCGATCCTTATTTTGAAAGCCTGATATGGGCGCAGCGTTTAATGCTGTTTTCTTACAGCCTGCTCTGTGCCTGGCAGCTGCACCAATACATCCACCATTTGCGTGCTCACCACTGTGTATTGAACAAGGTGGATTTGCAGTGGTTAAAGCTGTTGGTGATTGGTTTCCTCGTTATTAATTGCTGGACTTTATTAACGCTGGTGGACACCCGTTTTACAGGGCTGGTCAGTGCTGAATTCCTGGGGGAATTTGAAAGCCATTTCTACCTGATTTATATGAGTGTATTGGTCGTTTACCTGCTGAAAAATTCCAATGGTTTTTCAGATATCCAGATTGAACACACTATTGCGCCTGAACCGCAGCCGGAAGAACCGCAGCAGCAATTGGTTGAAAAGCTCACGGATTTTATGGAGCACAGCAAACCGTATCTGGAGCCGCACATTACCGTGGAGCGCCTGGCGATCAAGTTAAATGTCTCGCCCAAGTTGTTGTCCTGCACTATCAACAACCAGATGCATATGAATTTTTTTGAGTTGATAGGTACCTATCGAGTCGCTGAGGCCAAAAAACGTTTGGCCGATTCCGAACTGCGCCAGAAACCTATCAGCGAAATTATGAAAAGTTGCGGTTTTAACAGTAAGTCTGTGTTTAACCAGGCCTTTAAAAAAACAGTTGGAGTGACTCCCAGCCATTATCGTCAACAGCATTTGCATTAACGCGGTGGAAGTTCCAGTGACAGGCATCATTAAACATTTGATTCAATTTTTGGCACGGCAACTTGCGGTTACGCTTGGCAGTGTTGTGTTTTGTATTGGCTCAATGAGTGTATCGGCAAGCGGTGCAGCTCCGGAAATTAAAGTGATTGGTTACATCGCCAGCTTTACCGATATGAAAGCGGCCGTCGATAAAACTGATTTAAGTAAATTGACCCACATTAATTTGTCGTTCACTAATCCCGATGCGCAAGGGAAATTGGTTAATAACAACCTGATGACCTGTATGCCCGGAATGAATGGTGGCAATGTCAGTACTGCTGATGTGCGCTATGTCATTGATAAAGCCCAAGCCGCCGGCGTGAAGGTCCTGGCTTCAGTCGCAGGTGGAGTAATTCCGGCCTGTTCCGGAAATTGGGAAAATTTATTGCAACCGGAAAATCGCCAGATGCTGGTCGATAATCTAATCGGTTTTATGGAAGCGTTTGGTTTGGATGGAATTGATGTCGATATTGAAGGTGCGGTGCTGACGAGTATCGATAATGCCGGTAACTACACTCCGTTTATCCAGGCATTGTCGGAGCAATTGGATGCGCGCGGAAAATTATTGACCTGCGCGACTGCTTCGTATGTGGGCGGCATGATTCCTGTCTCTTCCATCCCTTATTTTGATTTTGTAAACATCATGTCTTACGACGCGATTGGCCCAAGTTGGGGGCAACCAGGCACACAGCATTCTACTTACGCCATGGCGGTTGATCACGTTAATCTGTGGAAAAATCGCGGCCTGACT
>JAJQJO010000248.1 GCA_021323495.1 Cellvibrio sp.
TTTCGTGGAGTGGCATAAGCATAAGGGCATGACCCGTTTTTATCGCAAATTCTTTCGCGAAACCTATTCGATGCCACTGCTTTGGTTGGTGATTGCCGCTATCTGGAGCAGGTTTGGTTTAGTAGCAGTTGGAACTTTTTTCAGGAACCTCGCCAGACCCGATTAATCCTGGACAAACATGAGGTTATCTTGCGAATAAATCGAAAAAAAACCGCAGTTGAATAAACTGCGGTTTTTTATTGCCGGACTAACCCGGATTATTACAACTTATCAAACGCATCGGTTAACAGGCAATCGAAGCGACGGGCATCGTATTCCACTACCCGCGCGACATCGTGCGGTTGGATAATATTTTTTTCTGCCGCATCTTTAGCCAGGGCCTCCGTAGTAGCGCCAGAAATTTTTCCACTATTTTTTGCCTTCAGGAATGCGTGCCATACTGGCCCTAACGAGAGCAGCAATTGGTAGGTGCTTTCTACGCGCCCGAAGGCATCTTCAGGATCGTGGCTGATGTAAAGATACTGCCCGAGCATTTGCCGTACCGGGTTTTCTTCCATAATCAGATCACCCAACTCACGAATTAAATTATCGTTGGGTTTGGATACGATTTTTCCGCATGGCATTGCTACAAAACGAATTATTTTAGCGAGCCATGTGAGCGGGAAGTTATCGGCGAAATCGCGCAGTGCCTCCTGTGCAACAAACAATGAGCGAGTCAGTGCGTATTCCGCATGGGCATCTTCTGCACGGGTGCGCGGGTGCGCAGAGTGGAATTTCAAAATTGCGCTGGCAATAAATAATTGGCTATGCACATCGCCCAGGCGCGCTGACAATAATTCACGGCGCTTTAAATTTCCGCCCAATACTCCCAGTGCAATATCGGACATTGAAGCGAGTGCCGCGCTCATCAAGTTAATGCGTTGGTACCAACGTTTGCTAAACGCATCTGCGTTGGCGGGTACACTACTCATGCGCCCACCGAGGAAACCCAATAGCTTGGTGCGCAGCATATTGCTGCAGATGTGACCGAGATGGCTGGTGAAAAGTTTATCGAACTTTTTCAGGCCTTCACCACCGTCGTCCAACTGCATGGCGATCATTTCTTCAAACAGGAACGGATGGCAGCGCATAGCGCCCTGGCCGAATATCATTAATGAGCGGGTTAAAATATTCGCGCCCTCGACGGTAATCGCTACCGGCACCGAATGATAAGAGGCGACGAGAAAATTGCGCGGGCCTTTTTGGATCGCGCGCCCGCCAACAACATCCATCGAATGTTCAACAGATTTGCGCATCATCTCGGTTGCGTGGTATTTCGCCATCGCGGTCATTACTGCCGGTGCGCCGCTTTCCAGGCCCTTGGTCACAAATTGGCGCATAGCTTCAAGTGTATATCCGCTCGCTGCAATATCGGCAGTTGCCTCCTGCACACCTTCAAACTTGCCGACTTCCATATTGAATTGGCGACGGATCCGCGTGTAAGCGCCAACCATCCGATAATTCATTTCGCCACTGGCGGTAGACAATGCCGGCAATGAAACACCACGGCCAGCGCCGAGGCATTCGATCAACATGCGCCAACCTTTACCAGCCATAGCCGCGCCGCCAATAATCCAATCAACAGGGATAAAGACGTCGGTACCGAATATCGGGCCATTCATAAAAGGCGCGCCAGGATTGTGGCGCTGGCCGATTTCTACGCCGGGGTGTTTAGCCGGAATCAGGGCGCAGGTAATGCCGTAATCTTTTTTTGCAGGGTCGCCGAGCAAGCCTTCAGGGTCATATACCTTGAACGCCAGGCCGACAACAGTGGCGACTGGGGCCAGGGTAATCCAGCGCTTGCTAAAGGTGAGTTTGAGACCAATCACCTCTTGACCTTCATGCATGCCTTTACAGACGATACCCGTATCCGGAATCGAGCCGGCATCGGAACCTGCCTCCGGGCCCGTCAGACCAAAACAAGGTATTTCGGTACCATTTGCCAACCCCGGTAACCAGCGCTGACGCTGTTCTTCCGTGCCGTACTTGACTAATAATTCACCTGGTCCGAGGGAGTTGGGCACCATTGCGGTAACCGCTGCGGTACCTGAACGGCTGGCGATTTTGCTCATGATACGGCTCTGCGCGTAGGGGCTGAAATCGCGCCCGCCGTATTCCTTAGGGATAATCAGGCCAAAAAAGTTTTTATCTTTGAGGTACTGCCAGGCTTCCGGTGGCAAGTCTTTGCGATTGTTCTGGATGTCCCACTCATCAAGCAGGGAGCATAATTCACTGACTTCGTTATCAATAAAGTGCTGCTCTTCAGCAGTAAGCTGGGGCAGGCTAATTTGGGCAAACTCATTCCAGTCCGGCTTGCCGCTAAACAATTCTTTTTCCCACCAGGTAGTCCCCGCTTCCAGCGCATCACGTTCGGTGGCGCTGATCGGCGGCATGGATTTTTTCAGCATGGAAAATACCGGCTTGGTCAACAGCGCACGGCGCACACTGCCGACATTTAGCACCACCAACACCAACGCCAGGGGCACCACCAACCAGGGCGATAACATGGACGGCGTAATCGCGCCCAATACCAGCCAGGCGATAATGACTATTGAGGAGGCGGCAGCCAGTGCAACCTGGCGATAAGTTAACAGGGCAACCAATACCCATATCGCCAGCAGTGAAAGCAGTAACATCATGTTTGACCCCTGAAAGGTTTTGTTTTTGTGAGCTTCAAATAAGAACTCTACCCTTAACCTTAGCTCAATACCGTTAAGTTGGTGCGATTTTCTGCGTCATATCGAACCCGATCGGGTAATCCGCGCACCATAAAAGACCATTTAATCCTCATTGATTAATCGACATCCAAGAAGTTCAGCTTCCAACTCATCCACTGCCATTTGTTCGTCATTGATTAGTTCTATACGACTATCGAGCAATTCTGGCTCAGCTTCGACATCATCACCGAGCATTAAGGGTTTTACGCTGAGCACACCATTTTCTGCGTTAAACATGTACACGCCTTGATCAGTATTCATTACTGCCTTGGCCCGCACCAGATTCAACCCAGTCATCCACCCAAAAAGTGGATTAAAACCAAATTGGATTGCCGGTTGGAACAGCCAACCACAGGAATAAAAACCCTGGCCCTGGTTTTCGCGGCGCAAATAATCCTGTCCTTCCGGCAATTGAATTGCGGCATTATAAAGTTCGCGCTGGGGATTAAGACTATTGCGTTGCGCGGTGTGATGCTGGGGATGTTCCAGTTGACGGGCGGTGCGTGGATAATCCAGCCATGCCAATTCAAGCTGGCCTTGGACCACTGCATAGGCAGCTTGTTTGGCGGGATTAAAACGGCTGACCAAATCGTCAAAATTGGCGCGGTCAGCAGGCGAACATAGATCAGTTTTATTGGCAACCAACACATCGGCCACCGCCAGCTGGTCTTTGAAATTGGGATTGTCGGCGTACCGGCTATCCACCAATTTACGCGGATCGACCAATGTAATAGTCGCGCGCAAATCGAGCACCGAATCGTAATACTCGCCAGTGAGAGTATTGATAATTTCTTCCGGGTGACCAAGGCCGGTTGGCTCGATAATAATGCGATCAGGTTTAGTTTTAGCGATTAGCATATTCAATGCAATTTTCATCGGCAGCCCTGCCACACAACAAATACAACCCCCCGGTACTTCGCGTACGTGCGCGTTGGTATTTTTTAACAGGGCACCATCAATACCAATTTCACCGAATTCATTGACCAATACCGACCAAACCTCATTTACCGGTTTGGTACTGAGCAGATGGGTGATTGCTGTGGTTTTCCCCACGCCTAAAAAACCGGTGATGATATTGGTGGGGATAATTTCTTTGTTGGATGCGGATGTTTTTCCTATGGAAGTACTATTGCCGGACGGGTTCATATCACGCTGCACTCTTAAGCCAGGAACGGAAATCAAAAACGGAAGCCAGACATGGAAATCCAATACTGGAGACTCATCCGCAATATTCTACACACCCACCTCTGGTAAAGGGGCAACCGCGCCACCAATTATCCCGATCACAAAACTTAACCCGGTGGCGCTTGTTTTTAGGTTGAGCCAACCCCATGAATCAATGCGAAACAAGCGTAGTGAATAAAGCCACAGAGGATACAGGAATGAATACCACTGATTTACTTAACCAATTATTGAAAGCGGGCACTGGTTTAGTCCAAAACAAAGGTGGCTCGGCGCCAACCGGCAGCTGGCAGCAATCGCCCAACCCCCAAACACCTGCGGATAATTCGCTGCTGGGGGGCTTGGCAGGATTATTATCCGGCAAAAGCGGCGCTGCGCTTGCCGGCGGCGTAGTGGGCTTATTACTTGGCAGCAAACAAGGCCGCAAGATGGGTGGCACAGTATTAACTTACGGTGGCCTGGCCGCACTCGGCGCTATGGCCTACAAAGCGTATGGCGATTGGCAGGCGAAAAATAATGTTGCCACTACTGCCGGGCCGCAAACTATTGATCGCGTTCCCGTTGTCCAAGCTGAACAACATAGCCGTGCGATCCTTATTGCATTGATTGCTGCTGCGAAAGCTGATGGCCATGTTGATGAGCGCGAGCGCCAACTGATTGATGGCGAAATCAATAAGCTGACGCAAGACCATAATCTGGTCGCCTGGTTTGAACTTGAACTGAAAAAACCGCTCGATCCCACCGCGATCGCCGCTGTTGCAACCACGCCTGAAATCGCTGCTGAAATGTATTTGGCCAGTATTTTGGCGGTCGATGAAGAGAACTTTATGGAGCGCGCCTATTTGCAAGAACTTGCAAAGCAATTGCGTTTGGAACCTGCACTTCAGGTTGAATTGAATACCCAGGCAAAACAAGCGATACAACTGTGTAAGTAAAAGCTGGCTGGACTTATCAATAAACCGGCAATCGATATTATTGGATTGCCGATTTTATTTTCACGACTACATTTTAATGTGCTTCATTTGTTATCCATGAGGGAAATGGATCTGTCAATGTTTCCCAATAATCCTTTCCCTGCATTAATTCATCATCAGTCAATAAACAATTATCCAATTGTGCAGTAGTTCCTTCTCTATCGAGGTGCTGGCCAATAAACACTAATTCCTGACGCATATCGCCAAACGGTTCTTGCCATTTTTCCATTATGGAATCGATATCTTCTTGCTCGGCAGGCCAATTTTCTGCTGGAATCGCTTTCCAGAACATTCCCGCCGCACCATGCTGGGCAATACCACCTGCCTGACTCCATTGCCCCGCCCACTCTGGACGCGACGCCAGCCAAAAAAATCCTTTTGATCGCAGCAGCTTTCCGGCGATAGCTGGTTTGGCGAAAAATTTATAAATTTTCTCCGGATGAAATGGCCGACGTGCGCGGTATACAAAACTACTGATGCCATATTCCTCCGTTTCGGGCAGGTGTTCACCGCGCATTTCCTTGAGCCAGCCAGGAGCTTGTTGTGCTTTTTCAAAATCAAACTGCCGGGTATCAAATATTTTATCCAGTGGTACTTGCCCTTTGATTATGGGAATTATTTCAGCAGCGGGATTCAAGCTACGCAAAATTGCCTCAAGCTCGATCAGTTGTTGCGCGCTGATTAAATCGGTCTTGCTGATTAACAACAAGTTACAAAATTCAATTTGGTCAATTAATAAATCCGCCACATTGCGCTCATCTTCTTCTCCCAGACTTTCACCTGATTCTTGTAGCGAAAACGCATCGTAATAATCGTTTAAAAAATTGACTGCATCGACAACAGTGACCATGGTATCCAACCGCGCAATGTCCGACAGGCTCTGGCCATGTTCATCAGCAAAGGTAAAGGTTTCGGCAATTGGCAATGGCTCGGAAATACCGGTCGATTCAATAACCAGATAATCAAACCGTCCCTCGTTTGCCAAACGTGTTATCTCAATCAATAAATCTTCACGCAGCGTACAGCAGATACAACCATTGCTCATTTCCACCAACTTTTCTTCGGCCCGATTTAACCCAACCTGATTTTGAACCAACGCCCCATCAATATTCACTTCGCTCATATCGTTCACGATCACCGCCACCCGGCGATGTTCGCGATTATTTAAAATGTGGTTAAGCAAAGTCGTTTTTCCTGCCCCCAAAAATCCGGACAG
>JAJQJO010000249.1 GCA_021323495.1 Cellvibrio sp.
TTTAAATGAATCTGTATTTTTATTAGGTTCGTTCCCGAACACATATCGAGCTTATTGGCCCTGATTAAGGCAGCGAAGTGCCACCCAATTGGGGAGCGAGGTTATCATTAGGGATATCTTAAGATCCAAAAACAGTATAGGTATTTATATTCAGCTACCGAAATTTCAACTTTACGTGGCCGCTGCGTACAGCAAATTTTTCTGGTAAATAAAATACCTATTACCAATTTAATTTCTATCGGTTGATTATTGCGAGAAATTTTTCTGAATGCGGGATTTTTATGGTGTGCGAGATAAAAACTTTCCCGGAATTTTAATTTAGTGAGGGTTGTTGAAGAATCAAGATTTTATTTTGTAATAGGTTTGTAGTGAGGAGAAATTTTTCTGCTTACGCGATGAGACGGTAAAGATGGTGGGCCCAGCTGGACTTGAACCAGCGACCTGCCGATTATGAGTCGGATGCTCTAACCAACTGAGCTATAGGCCCGGATTTACTGCAACTGCCATGTGGCAGCGAGGTGGCATTATAGAGACAAGTTTTGCATGTGGCTATAGCCGTTAACTTATTGGGCATGCAAAAAAATAAAACCCGCACAGGGCGGGTTTTATTTTGTGCAGTATTCGAGCGATTGTGGATCAATCATCCAGGAAGCTGCGGAGGTGATCGGAGCGGGATGGGTGACGCAGTTTGCGTAACGCCTTGGCTTCGATCTGACGGATACGCTCGCGCGTTACATCAAATTGTTTGCCCACTTCTTCCAGTGTGTGGTCAGTGTGCATGTCGATACCAAAGCGCATACGCAATACTTTTGCTTCACGTGCAGTGAGGCCTGCCAGTACTTCACGCGTGGCTTCCATCAAGCCTTCCATCGTCGCTGACTCCACCGGAGAAATAATGGTGGTATCTTCGATAAAATCCCCAAGATGCGAATCTTCATCGTCGCCGATGGGTGTTTCCATGGAGATTGGCTCTTTGGCGATTTTCAACACTTTGCGCACTTTGTCTTCGGGCATTTCCATGCGCTCACCGAGTTCTTCCGGTGTAGGTTCGCGGCCCATTTCCTGCAACATTTGACGCGATACGCGATTGAGTTTGTTGATAGTTTCAATCATGTGCACAGGTATGCGGATGGTGCGCGCCTGATCGGCGATGGAGCGCGTAATAGCCTGACGAATCCACCAAGTGGCATACGTAGAAAATTTGTAACCGCGACGGTATTCAAATTTATCTACCGCTTTCATCAAGCCGATATTGCCTTCCTGAATCAAATCGAGAAATTGCAAACCGCGGTTGGTGTATTTTTTCGCGATAGAAATCACCAGACGCAGGTTGGCTTCCACCATTTCTTTTTTCGCACGACGAGCGCGCGCTTCACCAATCGACATGCGACGGTTGATATCTTTGATGCTGGCGAGACTCAAGCCGCTTTCTGCTTCGATCTGGGCAAGTTGTTGCTGTGCTGATTGCACATCGGGCAATACACGTTCGAGTTTGTCGGCGTGTTCAACTTTGCCTTTGAGTAAATCGGGCAGCCAGGCTTCGTTGGTTTCGTTACCGGGAAATTCTTTAATAAAGGTTTTGCGTTGCATCTGGGCCCTGCGGGTACACAGGTCCATAATGTGGCGCTCTTGCTTGCGGACATGATCGAGCATGTCGCGCGCTTTGGTGTAAATCGGATCAAATTGGCGAGTAGGCAATTTGAAAAATTTGAACAGGTCGCCAAGAGCGGACAGTTCTTTTTCAGCTTGCTTGCTGCCGTATCCGTATTTAGCGAGGGTTTTAGTGGTTTTATCCTGCTGCTTTTGCAGTTCTTCAAAACGCACACGCGCTTCTTCAGGGTCTACCCCTGAGATGGCTTCTTCTTCATCTTCGCTTGCAGCTTCTTCCTCTTCGTCGTCAGCAGCAGGTTTTGCACCGGCGACCGCAACGGGGATTTCTTCTACTTCGGCGAGTGTGGCCGGAATATCTTCCACCGGATCCAGCCAGCCGATGATAACGTCGGCAAGGCGGCGCTCTTCTTTAGCGACCAATGCGTATTCATCGAGAACTTGCTGTACTGCGCCTGGCCAGTAGGCAACAGCGTGCATAAGCTCGCGCACGCCTTCTTCGATGCGCTTGGCGATGACAATTTCGCCCTCGCGAGTCAATAGCTCGACCGTACCCATTTCGCGCATATACATGCGCACCGGGTCGGTGGTGCGGCCGGTTTCTGTTTCTACCGCAACCAGTGCGGCAGCGGCTTCAGCGGCGGCGATTTCGTCCGCAGCGGAGTCACCGTCGGTCATTAACAGGGTGTCGGCGTCGGGTGCTGTTTCATAGACGCGGATACCCATGTCGTTGATCATCTGGATGATGTCTTCGACCTGATCCGGATCAGAGATGTCCTCCGGCAGGTGATCGTTTACCTCGGCATAGGTTAGATAACCCTGTTCTTTACCGCGGGCGATCAGTTCTTTAATACGGGACTGTTGCTGTTGGACGTCTTCAGACATTCGAAACCCTATTTAAAACCTGATGAGTGAAATGCAAAGCCCGAAATTATACTCCAGTTGCTTGGGGTGATTCTAGGCGATTGGGTGGTGATGCAATATTCTTCAGCTACTTGGAGCAAAATTGTGCGGTTTTTGACCATTTTTAGTGCTTATGGTTGCATTTTTGTCGCTAATGCGGCGCGCACCAGTTGGTCCCGCTCTTCTTTGGTGAGTTGAGTTAAGTCGGCATTTTTTAGTTTTGCCAAAGATTCCGCCGTTTTTTTCTGATTTTGCTGCTGACGCAATTTTTCCATAGCGTCACTGAATGCTGTTTGGGTGTCGTAATCTGCTTTGGCGGGTTTATCCTGGCGGCTTTGGGTTAGCGCATTTGCCGCTTGTAATAGATCATGACCCGCTACCGCTGCCAGTCGTTCGGTATCTTCCGCACCGTAAATGCCGCGCCAGTAACCAATCAGATGAGAAAGGTTGTAATGCGGCCGTTCGTGTAACACTTTGAGCAGGCGGCCGAGCATCAGGCAATCGGCATCGGCTTCATAGGCGAGCCATTCGTCATGGTTGGCTTCAAGGCCAGCCAGAGTTGGGTAGGTAAGTAATAATGCCAGGGCTTTACGCACTGGTGGCATCAGATATTTACCTGCTGCGCGTGCCTGCAATTCGGGTTGATGCGCTTTATTGATGGATTGGCGCTGTGTTCGCGGCTCTTCATAAAACTCGTGATAGTCCGCAGGGGGTAGCTCCTGTGGAGAATCACCGTACTCTTCATAAGCAGTTAGTGGTGGATGGTTCCACTCTTGCTCGATTTTTCCGGGTAACTCAACGGCGGGTGTTATTTCTTTCGATTTTACCGGCACCGCCAGCGTAGCAAGTGGTGCGTGCGTCTCGCCTTTGTTCTGCTGTTCGTTAATCAGTTCCTGCAGAATATTGCGGTTAAGTCCGGTGCGCGTGGCAAGGCTTTCAAACATCAGTTCGCGGAACACGCCTTTTGGCAGGCGCTCCAATAACGGAGCTGCACGCTTGCTGAAAGTGGCGCGACCTTCCATCGTGCGAATATTCAAACCTTCCGCCACGGCATCAAACAAATAATCTTCAAAGGGTACTGCCAGTTCGATCATGCGCTCGAACTTGTCCGGGCCGATCTGGCGGACCAGGGTATCCGGATCTTCTCCCTCGGGCAGGAACAGGAATTTTACCGTGCGCCCGTCGGTCATTGTATCGAGTGAGGCTTCCAGTGCGCGCTGTGCGGCGCTACGGCCGGCTTTGTCTCCGTCAAAACAAAACACTACCTCATTCGTGTATTTGAAGGCTCGGTCGAGGTGATCCGGGCCGCAGGCGGTGCCGAGGGTGGCAACGCCGTAACCAATGCCAAATTGCGCCAGGCTGACCACATCCATATAGCCTTCAACTACCAGCAGGCGCGGCAATTCACGGTAGGCCAGCCGAGCTTCATAAAGGCCGTACAGTTCCTGGCCTTTATGGAATACCGGTGTTTCCGGCGAATTAAGGTACTTGGGTTTGTCATCGCCCAGCACCCGGCCACCAAACCCGATTACCCGCCCGCGAGTGTCATGGATAGGAAACATAATACGGTGGCGGAAGCGGTCGTAGAGTTTCTTTTCCTGTTCCTGATGAATCAACATGCCGCCTTCGATTAGCAAGTGCTTATCTTCATCGTTGGTGGCAAGCGTTTTGAGCAAATTGTCCCAGCCGGGCGGCGCAAAACCGACTCCATAGAATTTGGCAGTTTCGCCATTAAGGCCGCGATTTTTTAAATAATTGACCGCTAGATGTTTGCTGGGATGATGGCGCAACTGCTGCTGGTAAAAGTCATCGGCCTTTTCCAGTAATGTGTAGATGCTGCGCTTTTCCTGCTCACGCTTTTCCTGTGCCTCGGTCTGCACTTCGCGCGGAACATCCAGTCCGGTCAAGCGTGCGAGCGATTCAACTGCCTCGGGGAAGCTAAGTCGCTCGTAATCCATCACAAAGCCCAGTGCATTACCACTGGCGCCGCAGCCAAAGCAATAATAAAACTGCTTGTCCGGGCTAACAGTAAAAGAGGGGGTTTTTTCGTCGTGAAAGGGGCAGCAGGCGCTGTAATTTTTGCCGGTTTTTCGAAGTTTAACGCGACTATCAACCACATCGACTATGTCGAGGCGGTCGAGCATGTCGTCGATAAAGCTCTGGGGGATAAGACCGGCCATGAAGTCGTCGCCTGCAAAAGATAGCTAGGAACTAGCAGTTGGCGATCAAATGCTCAACTTGGCTTTAAGCAGCTTGCTCACGTCACCCATATCTGCACGGCCTTGTACTTGGGGTTTGATCAGGGCCATGGCTTTGCCCATCTCGCGCGCTTCAGTTACACCTGCATCGGCCAAGGCTTTAACCACAATCGCATCAAGTTCAGTGGCGGTCAGCGCAGCAGGGAGATAGGCTTGGATCTCGGTGATTTCGTAAGCTTCTTGCTCGGCGAGTTCAGGACGGTTGGCATTGCGATACTGCTGTTCAGAATCGCGGCGCTGTTTGACCATTTTATCGAGCACTGCTAAAGCGCGGGCGTCATCTATTTCGATCCGCTCGTCTACTTCGATGCGTTTAAATTCAGACATCACAAGACGCAAAACCGCGACGCGCTCTTTTTCTTTAGCGCGCATCGCGGTCTTCAAGGCATCATTTATGCGGTCTTTTAGCGTTGGTTGACTCATGAATCACCGGTTATTGAGTAATCAATTTGGGTACAGGAGTGGAACGCACAACTCGTTACTCGACAGATGCAAACAGCTTAACGAGCGGAACCGATCAAAACTAAATACTGCTACCGATAAGTCGGCGCAGCCAATTAGTACAGACGGGTAAACTTTTTAGATTCGCGTTGTACCTTTTTGGCATGACGCTTAACAGCGGCAGCGGCATCACGCTTACGAACGGTAGTTGGCTTCTCGTAGCATTCACGGGCGCGAACGTCAGCCAGAATGCCGGCTTTTTCACAAGCGCGCTTGAAACGACGCAGGGCTACGTCAAAGGGTTCGTTTTCTTTAATTTTTACTGAAGGCATGCTGTTACCTTTAAAAAAGAGAGCTAATAAATGATGTCTTGAGGATAGGCGCCAGTGAGCAAACACAGTGAGGTATCCGAGGGGTGCGGATTCTATACGCTTCTTATGGTAGCCGCAACCTTGGGCGGACGAGAGTACTGGGTTTTCGCGAGGCCAGCCTTTATCATAGCCGCCCTGGGTTGGTCGATCGCCCCTGTTTGTGCGGGCGGCAAGAGGTTGGTTTATGCGTGTACTGGGTATAGAGACATCTTGTGATGAGACAGGTGTGGCGGTTTATGACAGTGAGCGAGGCTTGCTGGCGCATACCCTTTATACCCAGATTGCGCTCCATGCAGAGTATGGCGGCGTAGTGCCGGAGCTGGCCTCACGCGACCATGTGCGCAAGTTGCTTCCGCTCATCAATGAAGTTATGGCGGCAAGTGATTCCACCCCGGCCGATATAAATGGCATTGCCTACACCGCTGGCCCGGGTCTGATTGGCGCCCTGATGGTGGGTGCATCCCTCGGCCGAGCATTGGCTTATTCCTGGGGTATTCCCGCGATTGGTGTGCATCATATGGAGGGGCATTTGCTTGCTCC